>SXPC01000004.1 GCA_005778225.1 Planctomyces sp.
GATAGCTTGAGTCTCGATGAAGGCGAAGTCTTCAACATGTATCACGAGATTCCTTCGATCGCCCGCAAAGACAAGTTCGAGATGGAACTGACGGCGGAAGTACTCGATCCGGACTTCACGACCGAGAGCTTCGAAGGGGCTCAGATGTTTCTGAAGAACCTCATCGGCTACTACCTGATCATGGAAGGGATCTTCTTCTACTCAGGGTTCGTCATGATTCTGTCATTCCACCGTCGCAATATGATGACGGGGATCGGCGAGCAGTTTCAGTACATCCTGCGGGATGAATCGAGCCACCTGAACTTCGGGATCGACCTGATCACCGGCATCAAGGCTGAGAATCCAGAGCTGTGGACCAACGAGTTCCAGGAAGCGATGATTGCCCGCGTGCGTAAAGCGGTCGAACTCGAAATCGACTACGCCAAAGACTGCCTGCCACGCGGTGTCCTCGGCCTCAACGGCGATCTGTTCCGCGACTACGTCCAGCACGTCGCAGACCGACGCCTGGAGCGTATCGGACTGCCTTCGATCTACGGTTCGTCCAATCCGTTCCCATGGATGAGCGAGACGATGGACCTGGCCAAAGAGAAGAACTTCTTCGAAACACGGGTCACGGAATACCAGACGGGCGGCACGCTGAACTGGGATTGATCCGGCATCCGTCGGCAGGTGCGGCTGATGGGACGTCGATTGACTTCCTGGTCACGCAATTGGCTGCAGGTAGCGAACATTTTTAGAGAAGGCCTCCGACGTGTTGTTGGGGGCTTTTTCGTTTTATAATGGGTTGGACGCGGATTTGGTGCGGTTCGCGAAGCCTCACCAGCACCCTACAGGAGAGCGTTCCCTTGCTGATGTCGTTGAAAGCAATCTGTTGTGGGTTGGTGTTGTGGTTGATGAGCACCACGGTCTGTCGCGGGACGCTGGAATCGGGATGTGAGGTTTCGATTGAAGGACATGGTTGTACGCTGACGACCAAGTCGGGCGGCGTGGCGATGACTTCAGGCGGGCATCGCATCTTTGTGGGTGGCGGGGTGGTGATTGATGGGCGGCCGGTAGCGGTGGTGCCCGATGGAAGCAAAGAGGTTCGTGTCGTGGTGACGATGGCGCGGGTGCACGTTTACATTGACGAGCGTGAAGTTGAGTTGGGTGAATGAGCTCGTTGAATCGATGGAGGCGGATTGCACTCCCTCTCGGTCGCGGCTCTGAGGGGAACAGCCTTCAGAGGTTAGTCGAGTTTGGCGGACTGGTTGGTTTTGGGGGCGTTGATGACGGTTTCGCCGCCGGGGAGTTTGGCTTCGAGGGCGAGGTTGTCGTCTTTGAGTTTGAGCATCAGGTTGTATTTGGTGAAGAGGTCATGACGCAGGCGATTGAGTTCGGCGAGGTCGGCATTGCGGGAGGCATCTTCTTCCTGGATCGAGGCGACGAGGCCTTTCTTCAGGACTTCGGGGGCATTGGCCGGGGCGTTGGGTAAGCCGTTGAGCTCGGCGATGCGCTGGTCGAGTTGGGTGATGGCTTTGGCGAGGTTGGCTTGTTCGGTTTTGATCTTTTCGAGGCGCTCGTTGCCTTGTTCGGTCGCGATGGTGATCTGGACGCCGAGGTCATCAAAGCGGACGACCTGGCCTTGTGGCATTTCATCGCGGAAACGCCAGGCTCCCGGTCGCCAAGTGGCGACTTCGTTGGGTCGAGGGAGTCGGGTCAGTTGAACGGTGGCGTTGGTGCCAGTGATGTTGGTGACTTTGAACTGGCCGACGTACAGGAAGCCTTCGCCAGACGGATCAGGCTGGAACGCATAGAGAGTGGGGGCGATGTTGCCTTGAACGCCTTCCATGGACAGGCCAGCGTTTTGGCCGATGCCGAGTTGGAGCACGCCGTTCTGGGCGTTGAAGATTTGAACGGGGACGTTGTTCCAGATTTGGCCCCAGGAGAGCATGGCTCGCTGGAGTTCGGTGTTGGCGGCGGCGACTTCGTTCTGGCGTTTGATCAGATTGCCAGAGACCTGCTCGTAATTGTCTTTGGCTTTGATGACGGCGGCTTGCCAGCCATCGCGGTGTTTGAGCAGGGAGGCGGTCAGACCAAACGCAAGGGCCCCCAGGAGCATGGTCAAAGCCAGAAGGACGTTACCGAATGTCGTCATGAGAGTCCGATGCTCTTAGTCTGAGGCCAAACATCCCGGTCGAGGGACGTACGAAAAAAGGGCATAGCTGCAGAGTTTCTTCGACACCAAATGAGCTGGCGCTGAATTCGGAGGTGAACGCAGGGCAAACAGGATGAAAAGTTGCCTCAGTCATTCGCGTCGAAAGACATGATCCGCACAACCTATCTTAAGGTGACTTTTCAAGATGGGTCAAGAAGGAAGCGGGTGAGGACTGCGGTGAGAAGAAGGGATGTCAGGAAATTGCGGGATGTAAGGGTTAGGGGATTGGTCGGCGATTGCGGAAAATCTCGCTTTTCTGATTTGGCTGTCGATCAAAGGGGAGAGGAGACTGGAACGCAGAGGGCGCGGGGGGAAGCAGAGGGCACGGAGAGGTTTTCAACGCGATGGAGGATTCAGGAGGGGGAATGTTTTTCGGACTGACGGATCTGGTCGCGGAGTCTGGCGGCGAGTTCGTAGTTTTCGGATTCGACGGCTTGAGCGAGGTCGCGCCTCAGTTTGATGAGTTCGTAATGTTGCTGGCTGGAGTTGCCGGTGGCGGATTTGGGTGTGCGGCCGACGTGTTCTGTGGCCTGCTGGATATTCTGGAGCAGGGGAATCAGGCGGTCATAGAAGACGTAATAATCGTTGGGGCAACCGAAGCGTCCTTGTTCGCGGAATTCCTGGAAGCTGATGCCGCAGTTGGGGCAGCGTTTTTCGGATTCCTGGGCGAATTCTTCGGGGAGGTCTTCGCCTTCGCCAATCATTTCTTCCTGGAGTGCGGTGACGTCCGAAGATGGCTGGCTCATGTAGTCATGAAAGTGGTGTTCGCAGAGGTGGAGTTCTTTGACCTGTCCGTTTTGCAGGATGGTGACGTGATAGACGGAGGGCTTGGCGCAGATGTGGCATTTTTTCATGGCGGTCAATCCTTCGGTCGCGAATTCAGGTCGGATGGTCGAGCGGGATGGATTATACGGGTCGGAAAGGTGGGTTGGGAAGTGCATGGGGTGGCTGGGAAGACCTGAATGAAACCTTGCAGCTTTGCTGCACACAGGAATACATTCATTATCCGACTTCGAAGAATCGGCTACCTTCTTCTCCGGAGAGGGGTTCAGGGAATAAGGCACATATGGGTGGGGGTTATTGCAATAATTGCAAAGTTAGGTGGAGTTGCATTTAGGTAGCTAGGCACTATTTTTCTAGCTACAGATAAAGATGTTCAATTTGTGCTTAAAATTGGCTGCAAAACGGACGAAACACGTGGAATTCACGTTTGACGTATTGCGTCAAGGTGTTTTGGGACAAAGTGTTAAAAAAAAGAACAAAGGCGTTGCACTTTTTGTCGCATGTTTTCAAATTGAATGCGGTTTATGTTTTACCTGCCATGCCTCTCACGCAGGTGACTTGTCTTGATAAGTTACTTCGCGTCCCTCCTGCCTTGCGACCTTCCTCCCCCCGACCCGCCTTCGAAAGGGATTCCGATGCCAACGATGTCCACGCTGCTTGGTCAACTCCCGGTATTTGCGCAGAACCCGATCCACCGACGGACATTCCTGAGTACCGGCTTCCTGGCTGGTGCTGGTCTGGGGCTGGCGGATCTGTTCCGTTATCAGACTGCGTTTGCAGAGCAGAAGAGTTATCAGAGTTTCGAAGGGACGGCGAAGTCGGTCATTCATATCTTCCTGCCCGGGGGGATTGCCCAGCAGGAGTCATTCGATCCGAAGCCTTATGCCCCTGTCGAGTACCGAGGGGATTTTGGTTCGATCGATACCGCGATCAACGGGGTTCGTTTTGGCGAGACGCTGCCTCAGACCGCTAAAATTGCTGACAAGCTGACGATCATCCGCTCCATGACGCACGGCGAAGCTGCTCACGAGCGCGGGACGCATAACATGTTCACGGGGTATCGCCCGAGTCCTGCGTTGAGCTATCCGAGTATCGGGTCGGTCATCAGTCACGAGTATGGTCCTCGCGAGAATCTGCCGCCTTATGTCTGTATTCCGAATGTCCCCAATGAATATGCGGGGAGCGGTTATCTGAGTTCTTCTTACTCGCCGTTCAGCCTGGGATCGGACCCGGCGGCAGGGAAGGGGTTCAAGGTCCGCGACCTCGATATGCCTCAGGGCATGGATCACGAGCGATTTGCTCGTCGTCAGCATGCGTTAGAAATGGTCAACAAGAAGTTCACACAGCAGCAGAAGGATGACTCGATTGCAGCGATGGACAGCTTCTATCAGCGGGCTTATTCGCTGATCAATTCTGAGAAGGCCCGTGATGCGTTCGATCTGGGCAAAGAATCTGACGAGATGAAGAACCGCTATGGTGTGAACACCGCTGGTTCTCGTCTGCTGATGGCTCGACGTCTGGTTGAAGCGGGTGTCCGACTGGTCAATGTTACGTATGGTGGCTGGGACATGCACGACAATATCGTCAACGGCTTCCGCAATCAGATGCCATCGTTCGATCAGGCGTTTGCTGCGTTGGTCAGCGATCTGGATGAACGCGGGCTGCTTAAAGAGACGGTGGTCATGGTGTCTTCGGAATTCGGACGAACGCCAAAGATCAATAATACATCTGGTCGGGATCACTGGCCGAAGGTCTTCAGCGTGGCGATGGCGGGCGGGGGCTTTAAGCGTGGTTATGTCCATGGCGCTTCCGACTCGACGTCTGCGTTCCCCGATCTGGATCCGGTCTCTCCTGAGGATCTGTTCGCGACGGTTTATCACTGTCTGGGGATTGTCGCTGATAAAGAGCTGATGGCTCCGGGTGCACGGCCGATCGAGATTATCGACGGCGGGAAGGTGTTGACGGAGATTCTTGCGTAGTTGTTGAAACTGGTATCTCCACGTCGACGTGCTCCTCTTCGTCGCGTGGGGATTGATCCCTGACGTTTTGCTTGGAAGCGTGAACGTCAGCCTGCCTATCGCCCACCCTCATCCGTCAGCACTGAGTTTCGTCAACACCTGAGTGTTGTGCTGACACCTTCTTCTCTCAAGGGAGAAGGGATATGAGAGTGAACCTGCCTTTTATCCCACCTTCGTTCTCGACGAGACGCGTGCTGCGGAAAGTTGATGATATGCGATTTTTGTTGAAGCTCGATGCTGGCTGCGCGATGGTGCGTGGGCTGGTGGTTACCGGTTTGCTTGCGCTGTTCGTGCCGACGGTAGTCTGGGGAAATCCGACGCTCAGCATTTTGACCCCATCCGGCGGACAACGTGGCACAGAGGTCAAAGTGACCTTCCGTGGAGATCGCTTCAAAGACGCTCAGGAGATCGTCTTCTTTGAGCCGTCGATCAAGGCGAAGTCGCTGACGGTTGTGCCCGAGAAGGGGGATAAGATCATCGAGGCGGTGATCGAGATTCCTGCGGATGCCCGTCTGGGAACGTATCCCTGCATGGTGAGGACGCCAACGGGATTGAGCCAGCTGCAGACGTTTCAGGTGACAGCGTTCCCGTACGTCGAAGAGAAAGAGAAGAATAATAACTTCGAAGAGGGGCAGAAGGTTGATTTGAATGTGACGGTCGCGGGGAAAGTGACCAATGAAGATCTCGATTACTACGCGGTTGATCTGAAGGCAGGGCAGCGGTTCACGGCGGAAGTCGAAGCGATGCGTCTGGGGCTGGAGTTTTTCGATCCGCATCTGGGGCTTTATGATTCACAGAAGCAACTGGTGGTCGCGTGCGATGATCATCCGCTGACTTACCAGGATTCTTATATCAATCTGAAAGTGCCCGCTGACGGGACGTATTATCTGGTTGTCCGGGACAGTGCTTTTGGTGGCGCCGACAATTTCCAGTATCTGCTGCACATTGGGGATTTCCCTCGCCCGACCGGATCGAAGCCATCTGGTGGTCCGCTGCCGACGGCTGAGAAGCCTGTCGAGCTGACGATGATCGGTGATGTGATGGGGGAGTTCAATGTGACGTTGAACTCCGCTCAGATGCCGACGTTTCGAGATGGGAACAAGCTCCCATTTTATCCGACGCAGGAAGGAAAGCTTGCTCCTTCGCCCAACTGGTATTTCGTCTCGGATCGCGAAAATGTGATTGAAGCCGAGCCGAATGGTAAGCATGAAGAGGCTCAGCGTTTGAATATCAATCAGGCGGTGACGGGATTGATCAATGAGCCGGGGGATGTGGATGTTTATGTCTACAATCTGGAGAAGGGGAAGCAGTACGAAGCGAACGTGTATGCAAACCGGATTCGTTCTCGCCTGGATGCGATTGTGTCGCTGCGAAATATGCAGGGTGGCACGATGAAGGAGAATGACGACCAGGGGGGACTCGATCCCTATATTCGTTTTGATGTGCCGGAGAACGGTGAGTATCAGCTGTTTGTCTACACGCGACTGAAGCGTGGCGGGGTCGATTATCCTTATCGACTGGAAGTGACGGAAGTGAAGCCGGTGCTCGAGATGAGCACGATTGACTTTGATCGCTATGTGACGGCAACGATGTCTGTCGCGCCGGGGGGCTGTAATGCCGTGATTGTCAATGCGACGCGCAAGGACTTTGGGGGCGCATTGAAGTTCATGGCAGAAGGCTTGCCGCCGGGTGTGAAGATGATTGTGCCGGATACCTGGACCGCGCGGGGGCAGATCCCCGTAATGTTCGAGGCGGAAGAAACGGCCCCGATGGGAGTGGGACTGACGAAGGTGAATGCCGTCAATACACGGGAAGATGGTTCTGTCGTTGTGGATGCGGATCTGGTGCAGTCGCATCTGATGATTCGCCAAGGGGGAAATAACGATGCGTACTGGGTCGAGACGTCCAAGGTGATGCCGGTAGCTGTGACGCAGAAGTATCCTTTCAAGATCAAGGCGGTTGCACCCAAGGTGCCGATGGTGCAGAACGGGGCGATGCAACTGAAGGTCGAAGTCGAGCGGGAAGCGGGGTTCGAGGGGGAAATTGCGTTGTCTCTGTTGCTTGCACCCAACGGCTTGAACGCGAATCAGGTGACGATCAAAGGGAACGAGACCTCGGGTGCCCTGTCTTTGAATACAAATGACAAAGCAGAGACAGGGAAGTTTGCGGTGTGCGTGCGTGCCAAGACGACGGTCAATGGCAGTCCGGTTGCTCTATGTACGCCGTTCGTCGATCTGGAAGTAACCGATCCTTATTTGAACCTTGAGTTCGAGCAGGCGACCGTCGAGCAGGGGAAGACGACGCCGATGATCGTGAAGGTCAAGAACAAGAAGGAATACGAAGGCAACGCAACTCTGGAACTGCAGGGGCTGCCTGCGAAGGCAGTTGCCGAGAATAAGGAAGCTGCGAAAGACACGGCGGAAGTCGTCTTTGATGTCAAAGCAGAGACGGATACGCCGGTCGGTCAGCACAAGAATTTGTTCTGCAAGGTCTTGGTCATGCAGAACGGGGAACCGATCGAGCATCGACTGTATGGCGGTAAGCTGCGAGTCGATGAACCAAGCAAGGTTGTGATGCCGGAGCCGAAAAAAGAAGAGCAACCTGCACCTGCGGCAGAAGTTGCCAAGGCGCCTGAGCCACCGGTCAAGAAACCACTTTCACGCATTGAACAACTTCGACTTCTCGGCCAACAACAGGCCGGCGAAGGAGGGAAATAATGATTCGATCTTTTTTCAATATCGCTGTGTTGATCGGGGTGTCGCTGTCGGCGTCCGTGCTGTTGGCACAAGAGACACCGGCTCCGCCTGAAAATGCTGCTCCTCCTGCGGCCGAAGCTGCGGCAGCACCTCCTGTGGCAGAGACTCCTGCGCCGGTGGCTGCTGCCCCGGTTCCTGAGACTCCGCCTGCTGCGGCGGCTGTTGCTGTCGAAGTCGCAGTGCCTGAGAAGGTCGCGCCGAAGCCGACGCTGGTGGTGTTTCCGAATTCGTTCGTGATGACGTCGAAGCAGGATGATCGCTCGTTTGTGGCGCAGCTGATTTATCCGGATGAGACGACAATGGATGTGACCGCGAAAGTCGTTGTCGAGATGCCAGATGCGCTGGTGCGTGTCGAAGGGAACAAGTTTTATCCGATTGCGGATGGGAAAACAGAGATCACGTTCCGTGTTGATGACCAGTTGGTGAAGCTGCCGATCGAAGTGAAGGATTCTCAGAAGGATCGAGCCCTGACGTTTCGTCAGGATGTCATGCCGATCTTCATGAAGTCTGGCTGCAATACGGGGAGCTGTCACGGGGCGGCTCGCGGAAAAGATGGGTTCATGCTGTCGCTGTTTGGGTATGATCCGAACGGGGATCAGGTTCGCATTACGACCGAGCAACTGGGACGTCGGATTAACCTCGAAGTTCCCAGCGCCAGTCTGCTGGTGGAGAAGTCTGTCGGGGCTGTTCCGCATACCGGTGGCAAGAGGATGGAACCAGATTCACTCATGGCTAAGACCATGATCGACTGGATCGCGATGGGGGCGCCTGCGGATGGACAAGCGGTCGCAGCATGTGAGCGGATTGAGATTTCGCCACGGCATGCGGTGTTGCGCGGGGATGGACAGAATCAGAAGTTGACGGTGCTGGCGTATTATTCGGATGGGACACAGCGGGATATCACCCGTCTGTCGGTCTTCCTGTCGAACAATGATCACGTCGCGACGGTTAACGAAGCAGGCGTCATCAGCAGTCGTCACCCGGGCGAGGCGTTCATGATGGCCCGGTTTGATGAGCATACGGTCGGGATTCCGGTCATGGTGATTCCACAGGAAGAGCCGAAGCTGGAACCGGCTGCGTTCACTGTGGCGACGATTGCGGGTTCGAAGGAAGTCGATGAGACGGTCAACAAGAAGCTGCGACAGTTGCGGATGCAGCCTTCGGGATTGTGTACGGATGAGGAATTCATTCGACGGGTCTACATCGACCTGATCGGGCAGGTGCCGACGCCCGAGCAGTATAAAGCGTTCATGGAAAGCAAATCGCCGAGCAAGCGAGCGGAAGTGATTGATCAGCTGCTCAGTCGTGTCGAGTTTCAGGATTTGTGGGTCGGATTGTGGTCGGAGTGGCTGATGCTGCGTTCGTCGAACGAGGTCAGTTACAAGTCAATCGTGCTCTATCACCAGTGGCTGGAAGAGCGTCTGGTGGCGAATGTGCCGATCGATCAAATCGTCAAGGAACTGCTGACCGGGGAAGGGGGGACATTCTCCCAGCCTCAGACGAACTTCTATGAGATTGAACGGGATACGTTGAAGACGTCCGAGAACGTCGCCCAGATCTTCATGGGGATGCGGATTCAATGTGCTCAGTGTCACAACCACCCGTTCGATCGCTGGACGCAGGATGACTACTACGGTTTCGCCGCGTTCTTCTCGCAGATTGGTCGCAAGGCGGCTGAAGATAAGCGAGAAAAAATCGTCTTCAATAGCTTTGGTGGAGAAGTGAAGCACCCTGTCGGGGGACGCAATATTCCGCCCGTCTTCCTCGGAGGAAGTGCAGCCGATACGAAAGGCAAGGATCGTCGTCAGGTCGTCGCTGACTGGCTGGTCTCTCCCGAGAATCCGTGGTTTGCACGCAACTTCGCCAACCGTATCTGGCATCACTTCTTCGGGATCGGGATCGTCGATCCCGTCGATGATGTGCGTGACAGTAATCCTGCTTCGAATGAAGCGCTATTGGCCTTGCTGACAGATCACCTTGTTGATGCCCAGTTCGATTTCAAGACATTGATTCGTGAGATTTGCAATTCGCATACGTATCAGCGTGCGACCAGTCGCAATGAGACGAATGCTCTCGATGAACGTAACTTCTCGCATCAGACGGTCCGACGGATCAAAGCCGAGCAGATGCTCGACATTCTTTCGCTTGTAACCGCGAGCCAGGATAAGTTCAACCGGTTGCCGCTGGGGTCTCGGGCTGTCGAGATCGCAGACGGAAATACTTCGACGTACTTCCTGACGACGTTTGGTCGCTCCACGCGATTGACGGCGTGTTCCTGTGAAGTTCGCATGGAGCCGAACCTGTCGCAAGCGTTGCATATGATCAACGGCGAAGCGGTCAACGGGAAGATGCAGCGTGGCGGTCTGGTCAAGCAATGGGCCAAAGACAAGCTGAGCCCCGAGCAGGCGATCAATGAGATCTATGTTCGCAGTCTATCGCGCTATCCCAATGCGGACGAGGTGGCGGCGCTGATGGAACTGTATGCGAATGAACGGCCGTTTGAGCAGGCGACGGAAGATGTCTTCTGGGCGGTGCTGAACAGTCGGGAGTTTTTGTTTAATCACTGATTGACGAGAAGGTCATCACGCGTACTCGAATCAGCATGTCGATTCCCCCCGGCGACTCGCCGGGGGCTAAATATAAGTTGGATTGAACGATGAAACGATTTTCTCTGTTCTGCGTGATGTTGGTCGCGACGGTCTCGGCTTTGCAGGCCCAAGAGGCGCCGGTGCATAAGGTGACTTATGAGAAGGACATTCTGCCGATTTTTCGTCAGCATTGCGGGAGTTGTCATAATCCCAATGACCGCAAGGGGGGACTGGCGGTCGATAGTTTCGCGTTGCTGATGCAGGGCGGGGCGTCGGGGGATGCCGTCATTCCCGGTGATCCGGACAGCAGCTTTTTGTTCCTTGTTGTCAATCGGGACAGTGAGCCGTTCATGCCGCCGAATGGGGCGAAGATTCCCCAGGAGCAGATCGACCTGCTGAAAGCCTGGATCACAGCCGGGGCGCCTCTGAAGTCAGATAGTAAGGTTGAGATCAAAGAGAACAAGGCGCTCAAGAATATGACGGTCGATATCGGCCGTCCTGCGGATGCACCGACGCTGCCCGGGCCGGAGTTCAATCAGAAGCCGGTGCATGAGACGACCCGTCCCAATACGATTACGGGGCTGGCTGCCAGTCCCTGGGCACCGTTGTATGCGGTTTCGAGTTATCAGCAGGTGCTGCTGTTCGGGACAGAACCGGCGAAGCTGCTGGGGGTGTTGCCTTATCCCGAGGGGATTCCCGAGCAGATCAATTTTTCTCGCAACGGCAAGCTGCTGGCAGTTGGTGGTGGACGCGGGGGAGCGTCAGGAAATGTCGTGCTGTTTGATGTGAAAACGGGGGAGCGGATCGCCGAGATCGGAGCTGAGTATGATTCGGTGCTGGCGTCGGATGTGACGTCCGACTATCGGTTCGTCGTGCTGGGTGGGCCGAAGAAGATGGTCCGGATCTTCAATGCACAAACGGGAGAAGTCCTGTTCGAGATCAAGAAACACACCGACTGGATTCAAGCCGCGGAGTTTTCCCCAGACAGCGTGCTGTGTGCCACAGGGGACCGCAGCAACGGGCTGTTCCTGTGGGAGACATTCACGGGCAAAGAGTTCGCAACCCTGAACGGACACAAGGGGGCGATTACGGATATCAGCTGGCGTCCCGATTCGAATGCAGTCGCGAGCTGCAGCGAAGATGGGGACATCAAGATTTGGGACGTGAATACCGGGGAAGCGATCAAGTCGTGGAAGGCTCACGGGTCGGGGACGACGTCGATTCAGTTCACCATGGAAGGGAACATTGTTTCTGCAGGACGCGATAAGCGGGTCGTCCTGTGGGATGGAAACGGGAAGGCGATCAAAGAAATCGGCGGGCTGCCGGAGATTCCAACCGACGTTACCTATGACAACGATCGCAAGCTGATCATGGCGGGCGACATGCGCGGCATGATTCGTCTGTGGAACGCAGAGGGGAAAGTGGTGCAGGAGTTCCAGGCGATTCCGAAGACGCCTCAGGTGGAAGCGGCTGCGGCTGCGGCTGCGGCGACGGCGGCGACTTGAGGGGGGACGAGTTGGAACGCAGAGCCCGCGGTGGGGAGCAGAGGACGCGGAGTTGTTGGTCATTTGAGTTGATCAGCCAGTAGAGGATCAGTCTCTCAGATGGCAGGGGATCTATTGCGTCGTGAAGAAGTTCTTGGGGGAGCCGTCGAATTCACGGGCATCGGGGATGGTGTTGAAGGCGATTCTTGCGGGGGCGGCGTGGCGGGTTTCGTGCATGGCGGCGGGGTAGAGCATGTCGCGGCCGAAGCGTTCGTTGATCTGGTCCATCAGGCGGGTGGCTTCGTTGCGTTTGCGGTCTTGAGGGAGTAGGGAAGCGGGAGTGGATTTCTGGTTGCTGACGTCGGAGAGGACCATTGAGACTTTGATGGGGTTGGCGGTGGTGTCCTGATCGCGATCTTCCCACATGCGGGCGAAGACTTCGAGGAAGGTCGAGGTTTCCTGAGTCGGAGGAAGATGGACCGTCTTTTCCCAGCGCGGGCCAGCTAAGCCGTTGACCTTGATGGAGAGGGACTTGGCCCAGAAGTTGTCCATGCGAAGGCGACGGGCGGCTTTGGCGATCAGTTTGATGAGAATACCTTTGCAGCCGAGGTCATGGCGGAGGTCGGGAGGGAGGACATGAGACTGGCCGAAAGAGCCACGGTGGGTTTCTGGCTCGGCGATGTGGTGGCCGCGGATCTTCCAGAACCAGCGTCGTCCTTCGATGCCGCCCCAGACTCGTTCGAGCTGGGATTCGCTGCAGTTGTACATCTGCTGGACAGTAAAGATGCCCGCGCGCTGGAGGCGAAGTTCCATGCGGGCGCCGATGCCAGGGAAGTCGCGCAGCTTGAGACCGATGAGGCGGTGAGGGAGATCGTCGAGAGTGAGCAGGGTGAAGCCATCGGGTTTCTGGAGGTCGGTGGCGACCTTGGCGAGGTAGCGGTTAGGCGCGATGCCGATGGAGCATTTCAGGAAGGGGCCGACTTGTGTCGCGATGGCGGCTTTGATTTCGTGGCCCAGACGCGTGGCGACGTTGATTTCGCGCTGGTAGGTCGTCAAGCGGCAGGACATTTCGTCAATGGAATGCGTCTTGTCGACCGGGACGATGGAATGGACAGCCGCGACGATCTGGTGGTGGACCTGGACGTAACGTTTGACTCGGGCGAGGACGATTCGGATTTCCGGGCAAAGCTGGCGGGCTTCCCAGAGTTTGGTACCGGTTTTGATGCCGAAGCGTTTGGCTTCGTAGCTGGCGGCGAGGCAGGAAGTGTTGTCGGCCATGACAGGGGCGATAGCGACGGGGCGTCCACGTAACTCCGGGTCGTCGTGTTGCTCGACAGACGCGAAGTAGGAGTTCATATCAACGAATAGCCAGTTCACACTCATACACATTAACTTGACGAAGGTATGGACAATTGTCAACATCTCTATCGGCATTGTCCAAGTCGACAAGACAGCAAAAATCTGCAGAAACATTTCAGCTGCGAATTGGCTGATTACGTAAAGCATTTTCTTGAAGCAGTTTGCGTCAAACAGGGCATAGAGTTATCGTCAGCCCTCCCAATCTGCCCAATCCGTTTACGGGGAACGACTTGGGCTTGAGCGACTCATTTTCAGAATGTTCTTTGATCCAAAAGGGAAAGATTTTGGTTTAATGAGATCAAATTGATTAAAGATTTGCATCGCGACCCACCATTTCCTCATGCTACTGCGTAGAATGAAATGGGTTGCCGAAGCGAATCTCAACCCGACCCGGACCGGACGTATAAACGAACGTCCAAATGGGTTTAGCAATCTGACTACTCAGATCGACACCTTAGCTGTGAAAGATCGTTGTCTATGACTCGTACAGAGCGACTTGATAAACTCAAAACAAAGCTTCTTGATCGACGAAAGGAACTCCGAGTCAAAATTACCGGTGACCTCGGCAGTACCGATCCCAATCAGCAGGGCGATGAAGGAGACGCAGCAACTTATAACGCCAGCAGTGACCTGAACACGCGTTTGGCTTCGATGGAAAGTGATGAGCTTCGCCAGATTGAGTTGGCTTTGAACAAGTTTCGTGACGGCCGCTATGGCATCTGCGAAATGTCTGGCAAAAGCATTCCGATTGCTCGCCTGGAGGCGTTGCCTTTCACTCGATTGTCAGTTGAATGTCAACGTGTGCAGGAAGAATCCAGCCATGCTGACCATGGATATAATGCTGACTGGGAATTTGCTGTGACTCAGGAAAGCCGATTCCAGGAACGCGATCTGACGATTTCCGATCTGCGTATGGAAGACTGAGATAATTTCGACCACTTCTGTCTGAGGGGTCAGGCAGAAAGGGCAGAGCGAAAGCTCTGAAGTCCGCGACGGACGTCTCCTGACGATCCGTAACGAGGACAAAACGGGGAAAGCCAGGCGTATGCCTGGCTTTTTTTTATGCGCGGGCAGAGAAGACAGAGCAGGGGCGCGTTAAGGCAGTGCCGATGAAAGCGAACTGCTATGGCTTTTGAATGAGCGATTCGGAGCGGAGGCCGTTGGCGCGGTTGAGGATTTCCTCAGCGGGGGCGATCAGTTTGGGCTGCATGCTGTAATCGAATTCGTGACGGTTCTGGACCCGGAAGGGCAGGAAGTTGTCCGAGACGAAATCGAGGGGGAAAACCTGATACCACGGCGGACGGACGGTCTGCAGGGTGGTCAAGGTTTCGTAGCCATCTTTGATGAGGGTGATTTCACGCGTGCCGTAGTGCGTGAAGTCGACAGCGACCGGGGTGAAGCCGATGTCTTTGCCGTCGAGACGAACCATAGCGCCGGGTGGGTCGGTGCGGATGGTCATCCGTCGATTGACGCTCATGCAGCCTGTGCTCAGGAGCAGCAGGGCGATCAGCAAAAAAGGACGGAACGTGAACATGAAATCGTGCGTCTTGACTTGTGAGTAAAAACGAAGGTGCGGGAATGGCGCGGAATTTATCAGGAGTAGGCGAGGGGGGGAAGAGCATTTTTGCGGGGAGGGGAGGCGGAGGAGGAAATGCCTAAAGTCGGTTTCGAATTGAGAGTCAGTTTATGCCTAGCGCCCACCCTCATCCGTCGTCGAAGCGCCGACACGTTCTCCCCTCAAGGGAGAAGGGACAGAATACGGCTCCCCTCAAAGAAGAAGGGACGAGAAAGAAGTAACTTGCAATATGCGGGGATGTTCAGTTTGTTATATAGTGTTGTGCGAGAACGGATTAACGTGGAAATGAGTGGAGTTGGGTGATACATGCGTTGGGACCAGGTCGTTCAGTATGCGATCAAGACTGATACCGGGATGAAACGAGCCGGAAATCAGGACCGGGCTTTTGCGGCGTTGTGCACTAACCACGATTACTGGCGTGAACAGGGGCACATTTTCATTGTAGCCGATGGAATGGGCGGGCATGCGGTGGGCGATCTGGCGTCGAAAATTGCTGTTGAGGAACTGCAGCACACGTTTCAGAAGATCAATAACCAATCGACGAAAGAACTGCTTGAGAGTGCTTACCGGGCCGCCAATCAGGAGATTAATCGTCGGGGGAGCTTGAACCAGGAATTCCATCGCATGGGAACGACTTGCACAACGCTGGTGCTCAATCACCAGGGGGCGTGGGTGGGGCATGTGGGGGATTCGAGGACGTATCGGGTGCGCGGGACGCGGATTGATCAGATGACGTTCGACCATTCGCTGCAATGGGAGCTGGCACGCAAGACAAAGAAGACCTTGAAAGAGATTCAGAAGACGGAGCCGAAGAACGTTTTGACGCGGTCTTTAGGGCCTGAAAAAGAGATGCCGATTGATGTCGAGGGGCCGTTTCCGGTCCTGCCAGGGGACATCTATATTCTGTGTTCGGACGGGCTGACGAATTATCTGAATGATTCGGAAATCGGAATGATTGCCGCGCTGATGCAGCCGAGTGAGGCGTGTCGGATGATGGTCAACCTCGCAAATCTGCGAGGAGGGGCGGACAACATTACGGTGGTGATTGCGCATGTGAATGCTGCAGAGGATAGCGGGGTCTTTCTGCCGGAGCCTCCGAAGATTGAACAGGCGCCGACGACCGACGTTACGGGGCTCAACATCGGGTTGGTGATTTCGGCGTTCATGCTGGCGATGGGGATTTTGTTGCTGGTGGGGGGATACACGGTTCCGGGGATCATTGTGACAGGAATTTCCGGGCTGGCTGTCGCGTGGCTGGTTGTGTCACTGATTCAGAACAGTCAGAAGGTGGTTCCGAAGCAGGAATTGAATGATCCGGAGGAGACGATTTTCTGGCGTCCTTATCGGACGGCGTCGGCTTCGTTTTCGCATGAACTATTGGACGAGATCAGCCGGGTGACCAAGGAACTGGAAGATCTGGCCAATAAGCGAGGTTGGAAGTTCGACTGGCAGCATCAGCAGGCGTTGTATACGGAAGCCAATCGTAAGATTGAAAAGCATAAGTACGACAAGGTGCTGCAGGCGTATTCGGTGGCGATTGATCAGTTGATCTCGGTGATGAAGTCGAATGATTCGCGGCTGGAGCGGTCGCATGTGGTGACGGAGAAGTAGGGGAACAGTCGTGTTCGAGACTTGGCAGGAATGATTTTTTACCTGATGGTTTGATGGGCATTGGTTGTCTGTTGATGCCTATCGCCCACCCTCATCCATCGGCACTGAGTCTAGTAAACACCTGAGGTGTAGCGCCGCCACCTTCTCCCCTCAAGAGAGAAGGGATGAAGATGGTTTCCCTCGAAGAGATGGGAGGTCGGGAATGTCGGAATTGCAAACTGTTCGCTGGGGTGAAGAAACGCTTTGACGATGCGGTGGAACACGTGGTAGGTTTCGCGCTGAATTGATCTGGCAGACATGCTGCGCGCTGAGAGGTGTTTTTGGCGTTGCTAGCGATGTCGTGAAATTTGCCTACGTTCTGAGGTCAGTCACGCGTGAAAGATTTGAGACGAATCTTGAGTGTTGTGGTCGCGGTGGCGATTGCCTTGGCGTCGGCATGTGAATGTCGGGCTGAGGAGAGTTGGACGGACTGGCTGACACCGACGTTGTTTGAAACAGAGGAAGACGCAGTCAGGAAGCGACGATCGCCGATTCTGCTGATTGGGGATACGGATGGCTATCAGCTGCCACACTCTGATTCCGTGAATGGGTCGAAAGTGCCGCTCGATTATGAGTCATGCACGGACGAGTGTACTGCTGATGCACCGGCCTGGTATGACCCGAGTGCGTTGGCGGAGAAGTCCTGGTTCAATCGAAAAGCGACCTCGATCGCAGGGACCTATATCGCGGGTGACGATAACAAGCTGGGGATTGGCGATTTTACGGTCAGCAGCAGTTATCAGTTGAAGAGTCTTCCCTTGTTGTCGTTCACGCCGTCTTACCAGATGTCGTTTCTTTCCGGGCCTCAGCAGACGGATTTGCCGGAGACGCTGTATCGAGCGGGGTTGGATATCTCGTGGTTTCAGCCACTTTCGGAACAGTGGATTTTACAGGTCGCGGTGACGCCTGGCGTTGCGGCTGACTTTGATACGACAGATGCAGCGATGATTCGTATCATGGGACGTGCACTGGCGTTTTATCAGGCCAGTGAAGAATGGAAATGGGCGATTGGTGTCGTTTATCTGGCGCGGGATGACTTACCTGTGCTGCCGGTGGCAGGACTTGTTTATACGCCGACGCCGGATATCAAACTTGATCTGATGTTCCCGAAGCCGCGGTTTGCGTACCGTTATGAGCAAACGTCTTCGGGAGAGAACTGGTGTTACATTGGCGGCGAGATAGGCGGGGGGACGTATGCGATCGAGCGGATCACCGGTGATATGGATGTGGTAACGATTGGCGATCTGAAGTTTCTGATGGGGCTGGAGTTCAAGAATGGAACCGACCCGAAGAATCTGGATGTGATGTTTTATGAAGTCGGCGTCGTCTTTAATCGGGACGTCGAATATGAGTCGGGGATTGGGGATTACAATCCGAAGTCGACGTTTGTGGCGCGAGCGGGGCTGGTGTTTTGATGGGCTAGTTGGAGACGGATTTTGGTGTGGTTTGAAGAGTCGACAGCACTCTGATTTTTGATGGTGTCGATTAGGTAGTGAGAGCGAACGAATGCCTATCGCTCAC
>SXPC01000049.1 GCA_005778225.1 Planctomyces sp.
ATTGGTGTCGACCGGGCTTTTTTTGTGAGCTCAGTGATAATTGAAGAACGCCATGGCGCGCGACAAAAGGTGACCTCTGCGATTCATGCAGCAACGAGTCAGTTACTTGGCGGGCGCAGGAGACGGGGTTGGATCTGGCTGTATTCGAGGTGACCAGTAACACTTCCAAAGCAATTCGATGGCGAAGGGTACATCATGGACCAGATATCTCTTCCATAGCCGTCCCGGCTCTTGAAGAAGGCGGTGTAGCCACTCGATTCCTGTCAGCTGCATCCATTGTGGGGCACGCTGGACCTCTCCAGTGACAAAACTGAAGGAGATCCCGACGCCGATGTACCACGGATCAGAGTTTGCGTCGCGGAGTTCCTTGATGAGTTTTTCCTGCTTCGGGAAACCAAGTGCAACGTAAACGATGTCAGGTTTTAACTCGATGATCATTGATCTGATCTGTTGCATTGTGTCGGGATTCTTCTCGAAGCCAAACTCCGGGCAGTATGTCCCTGCGACTTGTAACTGAGGGTAGCAACGTTTTAGCTCTACAGCAGCAGCGTCGGCTGTTCCGCTGTTACCGCCAAGGAAGAAGACGCTTTTGCCATGTTTTGCGGCGGCTTCTGTAAGGTCGTAAATCAAGTCAGAGCCGCAAACGCGTTCCGGAAGTCTGACGCCTTTTAATGAGGCTGCCCAGAGGATCGGGCGTCCATCGGCGACGTAATCTGTTGCGTATGCGAGCAGTTCTCTGACACCTTTAACGTGACAGACCTGACGCAGAATATCGAGATTGACGGTGCATAACCATCCGCCGACTTTTTCATCGAGCGACACAATGATCTTATCGACGGACTCTTTTCGGCTGACAATCGAAATCGGAACGCCCATGAGATCGACGGTAGGCGAAGAACTGTCACTTGAGTTTGTATCGACGGTAGAGGCTGCGTGATCGACGTTTGTCATTTTAAACGTTCTCCGAGACAGCTTTGGGGGAGGTTAATTCAGTCGACTCAGGCTGAGGTTTGATGGGATGCGGATTTCCATCGAGAATGTGGCCGGGGCTCATCTCAACTTTGTCGGCGTGAGAGCCGAATCGTCGACGCAACTTGACTAATGGCATTTCAATGAGGAAGTACGAAGCAGAGCCAACCATGAAGCTGAGAATGAAGGCCGCTGCAATCTGCAGGTGAACGTTGACTGGCAGAAATGACTGAACCATGTCGAAACAGAAAAGGTGCCACAGATACAGCGAGTAGCTGATTCGACCGACATAACGCATGACTGGCAGTTCGAGCAGCTGTTTAACCCATTGATGATTAGATGTGTAAATCAACTGGAAGATCATGACGAGCAGAAGAATCTGCTCGATTGAATTTCGAAGGACATCTTTGAAAAGCGGCTGACGAATCAAAAGGGCACCGACGAGCAGAACCAGACAGCCCCAGAACTGCCAGCTGTATCCGATATAGCGTTTGAGGCTGTCCATCGATACGTGATGCGCCAGAACGGCCAGCACGCATCCGGTCAGAATCGCATCGAGGCGACATTCTGTTGCAACACGGACGTAAACTTCTGGTGAGGGTAAAACCTGCCAGTAAAAAATACGCAGGAAGACGGGGATGACACACAGGATAGCGAGAATCGAGATCGCTCGACTTTTCGCAGGTCCAATCAGAAGGAGTAACGTCGGAAACATCAAATAAAAGTGCTCTTCGATCGCCAGCGACCAGGTTGGTCCCCAGATATCCATCGCTGCGGTTCGATTGGTGACGTCGCAGAAATACCAGTAATAGTTCTGATAGTAAAACAGAGACGCGCAGGCATCTGCTAACGGAACTTCTCGACCCATCAGGGAGAAGATAACGCCGGTGATGGCGACCATTGCGAGCAATCCGGGAGATAGCCGGATAAAGCGTCGAATGTAGAAGGCGCTGAGAGCGATCTTTCCACGCTTTTCATATTCAGCCATCAGGAGCCGTGTGATCAGCGTGCCGCTTATGAAGAAGAAAACGGTAACGCCGAAGCGTCCCGGAATCGATCTGGCCCAGGTTTCACTTGGAAATTCGTAAAGGTGAGAAATCATGACGAGCACGATCGACAGACATCTGAGTCCATCGAAACATGGTATGTAGCTGCTATTGGCTTTGGGCGAAATCGGTTCGATCGTTGCCATAAAGATTCTTGTCTGGTTCGGATCATATAAGGGCGTCATCACCTGCTTCGTCAGAATGGTGATGAGGTTATTTGTGATTGATCGCCAGGGAATAGCCAATCGTGTACAAGACAGAACTCGAGTGATTCGAGGCGGACCGAGACATAAGGAGAACTAGCCACGAGACCTTATTTTTCAAAGTCAAAACGGGCAAGTTATCCTTTGTTGACCATGACCGACTGTGGAGTGCGTGGGTTTGCTTCGCCAGTCGGATCAGTCCCGTCGGCGCTGGCATGCAGAACCTGAGTAGGAGTGATTTCCACTTTGTCAGCATGCGAGCCAAAGCGCTTGCGGAGATTCACAAAGGGCATCTCGATGAGGAAGTAAGACAAGCAGGCGAGAACGGCAGTCATTGAGGTTGCGACGACAATTGTTCCCGGCAGTGTCGTGCAGTACCGGTGAGCGACCTCAAGGCAGAACATGTGCCACAGATAGATTGAATAACTGATGCGGCCAATGAACCGCATGGCATTCCATTCCAGAATACCAGCAATCCAGCGGTGATTCGGCGTATAAATGATCTGGAAGAAGATCACGACCAGAAACAACTGCTCAACTGAGTAACGAACACATTCCTGGAAAAATGGTTCCCGGTAGAGGAGTGTCGCTGCGATACCCGCCACAGAGGCCCAGAACATCCATGGTGCACCGAGGTATTTATTGAGTTTCTCAAACGGGATATGCTCTGCGTAAAGAGCAAGGCAACATCCGATGAGAATGGAATCCATCCTCGCGTCAGTTGCAAGGTAGTTGTAGACTGCGGGATAGGGAATCAAATCCCAATACATCACACGAAGAATCAGTGGAAGTACCACGAGAGCGGAAAAGACGTACATTGCCCGCTTGGACAATGGGCCCATGAGAATCAAGGCCGCTGGAAACAGCAGGTAGAAGTGTTCTTCAATTGACAACGACCAGGTAATTCCCCAGACGCTAGTCGGGTACCCTCCGTTGCCCAGAGCCGCCGCATAGCGGAAGTAATTTTTGTAATAGAGAAGCGCTGAGGCATATTCAGAAAAGGGAATCGTCCGTCCCCAGACTGCGATATACACAACCGATGTGGCGATGATCATGAAGATCATCGCGGGCATGAGACGGAAGAAGCGTCGCAGATAAAATTCAGGAAGCTTGATGTCGCCGCGTTTTTTGAACTCCGCCAGGAGCAGTCGGGTAATCAATAGGCCGCTGATGAAGAAGAAGACGGTAACGCCGAATCCCCCGGGAATATACGGAGTGAATTCCAGGTGAGACAAAAACACCATCAGGATTGCCAGACAGCGAGCACCATCAAAGCATGGGATATATCCAAAGCTTGCTTTAGGACTTATTGGCTGAACAGTGGCCATCATAGACTCCGGTCAAAGGCAACGAAAACAAGAAGGAACTCAAACGTTATGAATAAGTCCGCCTACTCACGAATAATTTAGAGAACACGACGTACAGCAACATGACAAGAAAGGCGATCTTGGGGTAGCCTTTGACCGTCAGGCCGATGAAATAGACACTGAAAATCACGACGCTGGCGATATCGACAGGATGTGCGTTCGCCGGAGCCCATCGAGACAGCTTGCCGATTACTAATCCGAAGATCAGAAATACGGGAAGGATCCAGAATCTTCCAAATCCGACCAGGACTCCCCCTGGTAAGGACAGGGTGAGAGTATCGGTTTTGCTGTTGTTGACAACCTCTCCGAGCATCGAGCCGAAGTCGCCATCTCTTCCAGGCAGCATGGCGAGAATGTCAGTGAAGTAAATTGTTGACGGATCGCCATAGCGATAGAGATCGCCACGTCGTTCGTGAGCGACCTGAGCGACACCAATGCCCTCACGTGCGTAAATGTGAAAAGGAATCACGGGTGTCAGATACTCGGCAGCGACAAGCCTGTGTTCGGCAATACTGCCACGCAGGTTAAGACCGTCACCATTTTCGCCTCGATAGATATAGACGAGTCCCAGAAATGAGACGATCATAAACAGTGCGATCGAAATCCCTGCTGGAACGTAATATTGCTGTCCGTCATTAGAGCTTTTCAATGAACGGCACCAGGTGATCGTCACGAGAAGGAAGACGAAGAAGTTTCGATATCCAGCCAGGAGCATGCTTACGATACTTAAAAAGAGCAGCCCCTTTTTATAGCCCTTGAGTGGGAGTGGAGAACTTGCAAGAAATGCCCAGGCACAGATTTGAGATTCGATCAGGACGTTTTGCAGCGGGCTGACACCGAAGCGCGCATTGGGGTCAAAAGCGGCCCCTCCTGCACTCACGAGCAGCATGCCCGCAGCGGCGATCCCAACAAACATGTTGAAGATCATCAGCATGTTGAATTGGCTGGTAGAGATCACCTGAAATCCGCGAAGGTTGATCGTTGGAAGCTGTATTCTTGATAGAAGTGCTCCGATGCCGAATCCAGAGATCGCCATCGTGGAGTTATAAAGCCAGAAGTAGCGATCGACATAATCACGGTATTGAGAAAGAGGGAGCAGTCCAATGAGCGAGTAGACGATCACGAACATGAATGCAACGATCGGCGGTCGAATCAAAAGCTGATAGGTTTGAGCAGGAACGACTGTGCAAATCAGTCCTGTAAGACTGGCGATCCCCAGACTTGAGAATACGGCACGAATCAAAAGCGTATTGGCGAGAAAGAGCCCGATAGCTGAGATCATCAGGACTAGAAAATAGACGATCGTCGCGGATCGAAGCAGTTTCGACGCACGATGTAAGTGACGCAGGTTTCTGTCATCGTAATCGGTGTTGGCATTTACTGGCGGAATTGGGGCGTGCCGGTAAGAAGTCTCACGTAACGACTCTGGAGATAGGTAGTCAGTCTTCATTTGGATCTTGAGTGTAGTTTTAAGTCGATTTGCTGCGATATTTGAAAGCTCGAGAGGAGTCAACGTGGAATATCAAAATATGATCGAGAAACTCTGGGAAGGTTAGGTGACACTTGAAATGGAAACATCGGGCTGATTGGAAGCTCACTACCCAGCGGCGACTGCATCGAGATGTTGAACGGAGGGGGGGGCATCATGTTGAGGATCAAGAGGTCTTAGATTTCTCGCACGTTCGCCAAAAACTAGGTGACGTGCGGGAACATCAGTTGTAACGATGCTGCCGGCTGCAACGACGGCGCCGTCACCAATAGTCACACCGGGCAGGATGACAACGTTAGCTGCTATCCACACGTTATTACCAATGGAGACCGGTTTGTAGTCGTAACCTTGGGAAGAGATCAAACCTGTGCCTCGGAAGTGATGATTCTGGGAATAAATCAGGACGTTGGGGCCAATCAACGTATCATTACCTATCGTGATTCCTCCACCGGCATTTATGTTGCAATTTCGGTTGATTTCGACATTCTCGCCCAAGACCAGGCGGGATGGTCGCTCGATCACGACACCTTCCTTGATGCGAATGCCTGATTTTTTCTTGCAGGGTGTGAGTCTGGAGCGAAGCCAAATACCAATTTCTCCTGGCAGACTGCGTAGTGCCCATGCCAGCCAGTATTTGAATTCGACCGCAATCCATTTCATGATATTTTCCTGGACGTTATCGCAGTTCATCAGTGACATTTAACAGTCACATGACTGTGGGGAGGTCTGAATATTGAGCCTTGTGGGCACGAACTGCGTACCTGACTTCGAAGTGAAAGCAGACAATGCGACAAATCCAAAGAGACAGCATCACAATGAGCATATTGCTTAAAGTTTGGGTGAGAATGAACAGGACTCCGAAATGCATTGCAATCAACACGAGGTTGAGCAAATTTGCACGCCAGATTCCTGTCGCGGATCCGATGGCTCCGAAGGCAGCTGAATAGATTGAGTAAATCAGGCACAGTGCGCCAACCAGACTGTAGAAGGTGACCAGTTGAATGGACATGACATACTTCGGGTAGTAGGTCGACATAAAAGAGTTCGAGATGATCGTCAACACCAGGATGCAGATCACACCGACGACGGAGGCGATCGTTGATATCATGAGATCACGGTTCAAGTCCGATGCAGACAAGTTTCTGCGGTAATGCGGCATGCGGAAAAACGTGATTTGTCCTGCTACGAGAAAAAACGGATAACAAACGAGCGAGGCAACAAAAAAGATATTTCCTAATGTTTCGATATCAAAAAACTGCATGACCGCAAGGCGATCAAAGTTCCGCATCAACGCGATTCCGAACAGGGATCCAAAAAAACCAGCAGATAAATTCAGATATTCAAGAACCCCGAAACGAGGCGTTTCTGCCGAGGGCGCGATGGGTTTCCCCTTCATCATGATTAGAATGATGGAGAGGATTCCGCTTGGAACTGCGATGGTCAGGCTGAACGCGAGAACGTTCAATGACTGAAGGGATATCGCAGTGCTGGCTGCGATGTTCAGGCCCAGGTGGATGAGAACATAGGTAAGAACCGCGTAACGCCATACCTGCATCGTCAGTTGGGAAGAAACGTACGATTCCCAGGCTCGTAATAATGACGATGCCATCATTGTTATCTGTGTGAATAGTACGAGTGGAATCATTACCCAGAAGCTTCCTGGAAGGAAGTAGGCAGCCATTGCCCAGGCACATGGGATTGTGATGGCAGCGACTCCAGCGACGGATGTCGCCAGCAATTCATTTGATATCTCCAGTCGCTTGGACTTAGGGTCAATCAACCTGAGGATGCTTTGATTGAAACCGAGGCAACCGAACGACCAGACCATCTGGATAATGGTGACAATTGCGGCAAAGACGCCGAAGTCTTCAGGAGTGTAGATCTGTTTGGCGATGATCGTTGCGATCACGACGGATGCCGCGCCTGTGATCGTGAGAATCGCGCTGATGCCTTTGGAACTCAGGGCAAGTCGCGTGGCACGGGTCGATAATTTGTAAACAGGAGCTAATGCGCCGCTAGACATTCTCAACGGTTCTCTTCTTCAAGCTTGTCTGGATACCGGCTTCATCGACCACACGAATCGCGAGGGTTTCCCAGTGTCGCAAACGCTCGGCTCTGAGTTCTCTTGATTGCGAGGAAAGATGCTCCAATTGAGGCATGGCTTCGCTGACCGCGGCTGCGATTCCTTGGCTGGTATGTTCTGTTACGTAGGTTGCACCTTTGTGAAACATGCGACGAGTCGTTTGTGTCCCGGAGAGAACCATTGGTCGCCCCATGCCAACGCCTTCGTTGGCGACGCTCATCTGGATGCCTTCAACAGTCGTCAGTCCGACAACGACAGTCGCTTTCATCATTCCGAGGAGATAGTCTGCTTTACTCATAAAGCCGGTGAAATGGACATTCTCTGGTGCAGTTGCCTTTAACGGAGAGCGAAGTCCTTTTTCGCCTGTCATTAAAATTTCGAAGTCTGGTAATTCGCGACCCAGCCCGACGATTTCCTCCAAAGGTTCGTCCGCCAGCCATGCCAGTGGGACGATCAACGTCGGTCGGCCTTTTGCGAAAATAGCGTCGAGTTTTGGATCTTCGAATTTTTTCGTGACCTCAATGTTAACCACGGTCGGGCGCGTTTCGAGAACTCTGGCGTTGCGAGTGGGGTATCCCAGAACAGGGAGTTGTCTGAAAATATCATCGTTGTGTGCGACATAAAGCTCACATAGCCGCAGGCTCAGTTTTGATCCCGGCATTTTGTCCCAAGGAGGGAGCAGGTTATGGCAGTCACCGATCAAGCGGGGCCAGCGAAAAGCCAGGATCATTCCGAAATAGGCTGCAAAAATCACGAAAAAGGGTGGGTTCTGGACGACGCAAATCTTGGGGCGTCGGAGGATAATCACGCCGATTGTTTCGAAGAACTTGCAAAAATACTCGAAGGCTTTGGCAGCCAGACTGAAAATACGGACATTGCTTTTGAGCTGTATTCCATTGACGAAACGGAGTTGAAATCCAAGAGCCTCGCACATATTGGATGCTCGACGTTGCTGGCGTGCCCAGACAATCATCAAAACATCATTGGCAGCCACTTTTGCCGTCTTGGAGGCAGAAGCAGGACTAACAAGAGGAGGCGAGAAAGAAGTACCGTCGGAAGCCATAAGCATTTTGCCTTTGAGTCATCGTGACCGCCACTGATCCTAAAAAGGTGTCACGACGCGAGTCAATTCAAAATGCGCAAGACAAGTGATTTATTCCAACATTAGCGATTGACGCAACCCTATATATCAAAATGTGTTGAAATCGGAACTGCCTTTCGTGCAAAGACGACTCGCCATTATTGTTCTGAGCGAATTCCCCCAATCACGCCAGCCATCCAAAGAGCCTCAAACCCGAAGTCGTAGGACATCCATACACTCAAGAGCATCATCGCCAAAGTCAGGTAAGTGGAGGCGAAACTGATCGCCATCGTTGACCAGTAGCGATCCCGTCGCAAGCTCAAGCCAGTACCGATCGCGGTCAGGAGAAAGATGACGTAAGCGATGAGACCAATCAGACCGAAACGCAGGCCGAGGAGGATGTATGCATTGTCGATCCAGCGGAACATATACAACGTATCCGCATTTTTGGGCCGTTTAGGAACGTCGACCGGAAATTCTGAGGTCGCTTGCGTGCCGTATCCGAGCAATCCGCCATCCTGGAGTGCCGGCCAATAGACGCGGTACAGCCAGAATCGAGTCATCAGGCTACTGATGGGGACTTTTTCGTCTCCAATGTAGACCTGCTTGAATTCATCACCAGCGGCAGCAGCTGCATCTTTGGTGAAGTCGACAGGTGACTGAAACATGAGAACGAGGACTGCAATCACAGCGAGTCCAGCCAGCCAGCGTGCCCAGACAAATTTTACCGCCAGAGCGAAGACGGGAACCGCGATGAATGCCAGTATGGGTGAACGTGAGACTGTTGAAATGCTGCCGATGAACGCAATCAAGAGGACAGCCCCTGCAATTGTTCGGGCAGATACGTTCTCGGTGGCACGCCAGAGGTAAATTGGCCAGGGAAGCAGGACGACCAACTGCATGGCATAAAAGATCGGGTGGATGGTGTTTCCGTAGGCTCGCTTGAGACCATAGCGCATTGCATCGCGAGGGAACTGACCGCTGCGGTTTCCAAATACGACTTCCCAGACATTTGTTTTCGTCGCTACTTCAATCATCGCTCCGATACTGAGCAAAACCAGGAGCGTACAAACGGCCCAGCCGAGGATGACGGGATTTTCATTTCTGCGCAACGCGTAACGTCCGCAGACGTAAGGTAGAGCCCATTCGCCGTAGCCGCGGAGTCCGGCCAGCCAGCCGACTCCGTAGTGATAGTCAGTGATGATATGAGCGACGACCAGGCCTGCCACGGCGAAATCGAGCGGAATGAGCGGTGATTTGATTCGCCAGGGATACCGAAGTGCATAGGCAAAAATTGCGAGGGCGCAGACTGTCGTCCGAACGGTGAACGGCATGCCTGCGAGTGGATATTCCAGCCAGTCTGGAAACAGGCAACTGGCGACAACGGCGATTCCCAGGCCGGTCTCCGCTCCCTTCCAGAAAGCGAATCCTAATCCGATGACCAGACTAAAAACGACACTGACCAGCCAACCCGTCTGTGGATCCAGCATTCCAGTCATGACTCCAAATGATGAAAGTATGTCCGAATTCGACATCGCGATGGTAGCGATCGGGCGTGACTCTTTTCTCTCTCAAACGCAGAAAATTTTGCTTTTCAGGGGCATCTCTTCAGCGTCGGCGGCTTCATGCGTCCATACTGCAAAATGTTAGCTGAATACATTTTCGGGCGCAGAACGGTGAAGATGATTGGACAGGGGGCGGTTCGTTAGCTAACGTGGAATCTATCAAAATTTCACACGCGAAGGTGGCATGTCCCGGCACCTGCGACCAGTATCTCTGATGAGACTCAGAAGGATAAGATCATGTCCGTAGATAACACGTTCTCGACGTCGCGACGACAGTTTCTAGCCACGACAGGTGTGACTGCTGGTGCCCTGATGGCTGCCAGCAACCTGTCTGCTTCTGTCTATGCTGGCGAAGACAACACGATTCAGGTTGCGCTCGTTGGTTGCGGTGGCCGTGGGACGGGGGCTGCTCTTAACTCGCTGTCGGTTAAGAATGGAAACCTCAAGCTGGTTGCGATGGGCGATGTTTTCCCGAACAACATCGACAGCGCTCACAACGCTCTCAAAGGCAAAAAAGAAGTCGCTGAGATGATCGATGTGCCCGACGAGCGTCGCTTCGTCGGTTTCGATGCTTACAAGAGCTGCATGGATTGCCTCAAGCCAGGTGACATTGTCATCCTTGCGACTCCTCCGGGCTTCCGCTGGGTTCACTATACCTATGCGATCGAAAAAGGCCTGAACGTTTTCATGGAGAAACCAGTCACGATCGACGCTCCGACGTCGGTTCGTTTTCTGGAGATCAACAAGAAGGCCGTCGAAAAGAATCTCAAGGTGGCTGTCGGTCTGATGTGCCGTCACTGCGATGCCCGTAAGGAGCTTCTCAAGCGAATCAATGATGGGGAAATCGGCGAAATCACCATGCTGCGTGCTTATCGCATGGCTGGTCTGACGGCTTCTGCCCATACGCGTCCTCAGCGCGGCAATAAGTACACCGAACTGGAGTACCAGATCAAGAACTTCCACAGCTTCCTGTGGCTGAGCGGCGGGGCGGTCAGTGACTTCCTGATTCACAACATCGACGAAGCCTGCTGGATGAAGGGCAAATGGCCAGTCAGTGCGACTGCTCTGGGCGGACGTCATTATCGTGGCGACTATATCGATCAGAACTTCGATACCTATTCGATGGAATACACCTTCGATGACGGTGCCAAGCTGTTCGTGGATGGTCGTACGATTCCAGGCTGCCAGAACGAGTTCGCCAGCTTCGCTCACGGGACCAAGGGCGTTGGCGTGATCTCGACGGCCGGTCACTGGCCTGCTCACTGTGCGATTCACAAAGGTCAGTCAATCACCGACGCGACCAAGACCTGGGCGTTCCCGCAGCCAGAGCCGAACCCTTATCAACTCGAGTGGGATCACTTCATTACCGCGATCCGCGACAATGCGGCGTACAACGAAGTGGAACGCGGTGTGATGGCATCTGCTGTGACGTCTATGGGACGCATGGCTGCTCACACCGGCCAGGAAATCACGCTTGAGAAATTCATGAAGCATGATCATGAGTTCGCACCGAACATCGCGAACCTGACTGCTGACGGCCCTGCTCCGCTGCAGATGAACGAGAATGGCAAATATCCGGTTCCATCGCCAGGGATTGTCATCGATCGCGAGTATGCTTAGTCATGACAATCGGCCTGAAGCTTTTCGATTTGACGGGTAAGACCGCGATCGTCACAGGTGGTTCCAAGGGCCTTGGATTTTCCATGGCCCAGGGACTCGCCTCTGCAGGAGCGAACATCGTCCTCGTCAGTCGAAATGCCGAAGAAGCTCAACTGAAGGCCCAGGCCATCGCTGACCAGTTTGGCGTTCAGGCGATGGGCCTTTCTGCTGATGTCGCTTCGGAGGAGCAGGTCGCGTCGATGGTAGAGGAAGTCGTCGCGACGTTTGGTGGTGTTGATATTCTCATCAACAGTGCGGGAATCAATATTCGTCGTCCGATCAATGAGCTCACGCTGGATGAGTTCAATCAGGTGATGACGATCAACGTCACGGGGACATGGCTGTGCTGTCGGGCTGTGGTCCCGGTAATGAAGCAGCGAGGTTGGGGGCGGATTATCAACCTGGCGAGTGCGCTCGGGGTTGTGGGGCTGGCGGGGCGAACGCCGTATGCGTCGAGCAAAGGGGCGATTACACAGCTGACTCGGACCCTGGCATTGGAGACAGCTGCGGATAACATTACCGTCAATGCGATCTGCCCTGGGCCGTTTCTGACGGATATGAATGAATCCATCGCGCAGACAGACGATGGTCAGAAGTTTGTTGTTGGTGCAACCGCATTGAAGCGCTGGGCGCGTCTGGAAGAGATTCAGGGCGCGGCGATTTATCTGGCCAGCCCGGCATCCAGTTATACGACTGGTTCGATGCTCATGGTCGATGGTGGCTGGACGGCTCAGTAGGGGTTTGGGTGGAGATGACAGCCTGCGTGTGTGCCACGGCTGTGTCAGCCGTGAAGATGGACGTTCAATGCGCGATCACACGGCTGGCACAACCGTAGCACACGTAAATTTTTACCGAGGTGCTATTTGTTACGATCGAGCTGTTGGTACCAGACTAGATTCTTTCGTGGACCGCCGGCGATGAGGATGTCCATTTTGCCGTCGTTGTTGATGTCGATCAGTTTCAGATCTTCGTACGGCTGATTGGTGTCCGTATCGATTTCGCGTCGCGAGAACTGCTCGTTTCCGTTGTTTTCATACCAGACGAGCGTACCGGTTTCGCTGGAGCCCAGGACGAAGTCGAGGTCGCCGTCGTTGTCCATGTCGCGACCGCTGAAGGCGTGGCCCTGTTCGATGGATTCGTCGATTGTACGGCGTTCCCAGTCCGGGCCGCGAAACCAGTAGACTCCTTGGCCATGGCCGCAGCTGATGGCGATATCAAGTCGGCCGTCCCCATCGATATCGCCGGTAACGGGGTGAGTGGCGCCAGGCAGGTTTGCTGCGATCAGATGGGAATCCCACAGGCCGCTTTTGTCGTCGCGTTTCCAAAAGTGAATCGTTCCTGCTGCGGAAGCAGCGGCGATGACTTCGAGTTCGTCGCCAGCGATCAGATCGGCGACGTTGAGATGATGGAGTCGTCCTTTGGCGAGTCCACGCGAAACGATGGAGCGGGTGTTGCCCACTTGTCTTTGATGACCGGGGTAAAACGCGATGCTGTTTTCGAAAGGGCCTGCGTAGCTGCCAGCGACGAGATCGGGCATACCGTCCTGATCGATATCGCCCGACGTCATGCCGAAGACGTGATCGAACTGCGTATCGATCGTACGGAAACGAAGCGGGTTCTCGATCGATCCGTCGACTTCGAGCCAGCCGATGGAAAAGTCGACACCGGTCGGCCGCGGCGGCTTCTCGCCCTTGATGAGAGCCTGACGGTAGCGGACCCAGTCGGACGTCGTTCTCGCAACCGCGAGGTCATCGTCGCCGTCCTGGTCGCAGTCGATGACGATCGCATGACTGAAGCGTCCGCCAGGGTAGTCACCAAGGAGTTTTGTTTTCCAGTCGGGTGAGATGAGGCCGTAAACTTGCGTTGTCCCGATAGCGACGAAGTCGAGCTGGTCATCGAGATTCAGATCGATCGCGGCAACAGAGGAGATTTCCTGAGGGAGCTTGAAATCACGTCGCTCGAATTGCGGATGACCAGCCAGCGCCGTTTGCGCGATGACGATGCATAGCGCGGCGCTGACCAGTTTTTTCCTGACCGTCATTAATGAGCCTCAACCTCAACTTGCAGTAAACGACCGCGTTCGCTGTCTGCAATGTAAAGCTTTCCGTCGCGATAGTACACACCATGCGGACGTTTCATCCCGCTGATGGCAAGTGTATTCATGCGTTGAGTTTTCAAATCGTAGGTACGGATGACATGATTCTCCGTGTCGCAGACATAGATCGTCTGCTGGCCAGCTATGCACAGATCTTTGGGACCGTTCATGTGAGCCGAAGTGCCCTCGCCGCTACGATTTCCCTTGGTCCCGCGGTGACCAGCGAGGGTCGTCAGTTTGCCATCAGCGTCAATTTTCTGAAGCACGTGCCCACCTCGATCGATCAGATAGATCTCTTTGTCCCAGCCGTAGACGGCGGCGCGGGGGTCGTTGAGTGGATTTGTTTTGACATCAGCTCCCTCGTCGGAGAACCCGCTTTTGCCTGTTCCCGCGATGGTGTCTATGATCCCGGTTTTGAGATCGACTTCTCGCAGTCGTTTGTTTTTGAGGTCCGTGATAAGCAGGCGGGATTCCTCTTTATTCAGACACAGGTGATACGCTTCGTTGAAGATCGCAGCGGAGGCAGGCCCGCCGTCGCCGGAAAACCCGGGAGTGCCATTGCCTGCAAACGCGGTGACGTTCTTCGTTTTGGGGTCGTAAAGCCTGACGGCAGAGTTCATGGTATCGGCGATGTAGATCTCGCCAGTCTTTGTGACCTCGATCACGTGCGGCATTTTGAAGGTGGCATCGAGAGCAGGACCGCCATCACCGGAGTACCCTGCCTTGCCCGTTCCTGCCAGCAGCGTCTTTTGGCCATCGACACCGATTTTCCAGAGCTGGTGACCTTTGTAGTCGATGACATAGAGATTTCCTTCGGGATCCATATCGACGTCGAAGGGCTCGACCAGACCGTCTTTGGCCGTCATGAGTTCGATGGTGGGAAGTTCTGCGTGCAGGGGCGTTGCGATGCTGAGAAGCAGACAGAGTCCTGCCCAGAGAGATGTTCTGGTGGTCATCATGAGGTCGTCCTTCGAGAGTTTCGTGGCTGCCGGGGTGGCGTTGGCAATTTTAGCCGATTGCGAAAATTGCGATGTGTCTTTTCTGGCCAGGCGTAAAAATATCAGAGCATGGCAGATTCGCCTTGAACTTATCAGCAACTGAGCATATATAAGTAATCGTCCGGTTGCTACTGCCTGGTAGAGCTTGAACTCAGGCGGACCGATTCTACTTGAATCTGCACCATCTCGTTGGCCTTCTTTGCATCTGGTTGTCACAGCCCGAAGCGATGCATTCCAGCTTTGAGACGGTTCGATTCAATTAGCTGTCTCAAAAGTCGGTGTGAAGTGCTTTCAGTTGGCGGTGACGTCCTGTCAAAACACGATGTCCACGACTCTCCCACGTCTCGTTTGTCTTACGGTCTTACTAGTGATCAGCTTTGCGTTGACTTCGTCGCGCATTCAGGCTGCCGATGGCCCTGCTGCGCCGATCGATTTCAATCGTCAGATTCGAACGATCCTGTCTGATAAATGCTTTCTGTGTCATGGTCCAGATGAATCGACGCGACAAGCGGACTTGCGTCTTGATCTGGAGCAGACAGCCAAACACGAGATTGACGGCGTTGCTCCGATCAAGCCGGGCGACCTGGAACACAGCGAAGTACTGAACCGCATTCTCTCGACGGACGCCTCGATCCAGATGCCGCCGCCGGAGCATGGTAAGTCACTGACTCCTGCTCAAGTCGACCTTCTCAAACAGTGGATCAGCCAAGGGGCTCCTTGGGCAACGCATTGGGCATTCACTGCTCCCGTTCGTCCGGAAGTGCCAAGTGCAGCGATCAGTGACTGGTCTACGATTCCGATTGATCAATTCATTCTGCAGAAGCTGGCCTCGAACAATCTCGCTCCGAATCCTCCTGCTGACGAAGCCTCATTGGTTCGTCGCGTTTACTTTGACCTCACGGGGCTGCCGCCGACGATAGAAGAGCTGGATGCTTACCTCGAGAGCGAGCATCCTGAGAAGTACAAACAGCTCGTTGATCAGCTTCTTGCATCGCCGCAGTATGGCGAGCGTTGGGGACGCGAGTGGCTGGATGCGGCGCGTTACTCCGATTCGGATGGGTATGAGAAAGATTCGCCTCGTATTTCGTGGTTGTATCGTGACTGGGTGGTCAACGCGATGAATGCGGACATGCCCTACAACGAGTTCGTGACCCAGCAGATTGCAGGTGACCTGCTTCCGAATGCGACGATTGAACAGAAGATCGCGACCGGGTTTCTTCGTAATTCGATGGTCAATGAAGAAGGGGGAGCGGATGCAGAACAGTTCCGTGTCGAGGGGATGTTTGACCGGATGGATGCCATTGGCAAAGCGATCCTCGGTGTGACGACGCAGTGTGCCCAATGCCATACGCACAAGTACGACCCGCTGACGCATGCGGAGTACTACCAGATGTTTGCCTTTCTCAATAATGTCTACGAGGCAGATGTCGTTTATCACTCACCGGCTCAGCGTGAGCAGATCAAAGCCATCCAGTCTCAAGTTCAACAACTCGAACAACTGGCGAAGACTCAACGACCCGACTGGAGCGAGAAACTTCTTGCCTGGGTGGAGCAACAACGCACGCAGCTGCCGAGTTGGCAACGAGTGCAGCTGGAACGTCGTTCATTCGACGGGCAGAAGTTTCGGTTCCTTGATGACAAGTCGGTCATTTCCGAAAGCTACGCACCGACGTTCTCTGATGACGAATTCTATGGAGATCTCCCCGCAGGAACGTCGTTTCAATGGGTTCGGTTGGAGCTTCTGACTCATCCTCAGCTTCCCAGTAGTGGTCCGGGACGTGCCCTCAACGGGACCAATGCCCTGTCTGAACTTGATCTCTATCTGCTTGATCAAGAGGGGAAAGCGACCGAGTTGGCCTGGGAGAGCATTGTTGCGGATGTGAACCCTGCCACGAAGACGGTCGATGGGCTGCACTACATTCCGTCCCAGGATAAAGACAAGCCACGCACCAGCGGAGCGGCTCAATTTGCGATTGATAACGACGTTAAGACTGGCTGGTCGACGGACTTCGGGCCTGCGGATCGCAATCAGTCACGTCATGCGGTGTTGAAGCTCAAAGACCGAGTGCTGATGCCCGAGGGGAGCCGATTGATCGTCACGCTGCGACAAAAACATGGCGGAGATGATTCGGATAACAAAGAGAACAATATCATCGGGCGATTCCGAGTTTCAATCAGTGATGATCCGCTGTTGCTCACCCAGAAGGATCGTCTTCTGCCATGGGCCGTTGACGATCTGTTACATACGGACCGTGTTCGCTGGACGGCAGAGAACTGGCAGACGGTGTTTGAATACTGGCGGACACTGCAGACGGATCTGACGTCCCTCAATCAACAGATCGCTGATGTTCTCAAGCAGTTTCCCGAGCCGACAACTCAACTCGTTGTGCAGGAGCGGCCTCATCCACGACAGTCCCATATCCTGTCGCGAGGTGACTTCCTCAAGCCGACGGCAGCGGTGAATCCGGGAGTCCCCAGTTTTCTCAATGCGATGCCTCAAACTGCCGAGCCTGATCGTTTGCGATTTGCCCGCTGGATGGCATCGAAGGAGTCTCCGACGACGGCCCGGGTGATCGTCAATCGTATCTGGCAGGCCTACTTTGGGACCGGCTTTGTCTCGACACCGGAGGATCTGGGAACTCAAAGCGATCCTCCTTCGCATCCAGAACTGCTCGACTGGCTGGCGTGTGAGCTGATGGAGAACGAGTGGAGCCTCAAGCATCTCCATCGTCTGATTGTGACGTCCTCTGCCTATCGTCAGTCGGCTCATGTGACTCCTGAAAAACTGGAACGAGATCCTGCCAACCGACTGGTCAGTCGTGGGCCCTCGTTCCGTCTAACAGCCGAGATGATTCGTGACTCTGCACTCTACAATGCCGGACTGCTCGATCTGACGATGGGTGGGCCGAGCGTCTTTCCAGACGCACCAGCGTTCTTGTTTCAAAAACCTGCCAGCTATTCGAATAAGCAATGGGATTCTCATCTGCCCGGTCAGCAGTATCGACGCAGCATGTACACGTTCTGGTTTCGCAGCGTGAATCACCCAGTCCTCCAGGTCTTTGATGCTCCGAAAGCGGATGTTGCCTGTGTGAAGCGTCCTCGGTCGAACACGCCTATGCAGGCGCTGACGACTCTCAATGAAATCTCGTTCCTGCGAGCCTCACATGCACTCGCGGCTCGTGTTCTCAAGATTGATCCGACGGCCAATGATGAAGCTCGTCTGGCGTATGCTTTTCGAATATGTACTTCTAGAACTCCGGAACCGGATGAGATGTCCGTCTTGACCGACCTGCTCAAGACTCAGCGTGATTACTACACCAAGACGCCTCAGGCGGCAGAGGATCTCGTCAAACATTCGGTTCCTCGCGAAGCAGAAACAAAATGCGACCTCACGGGGACGTCCATCACGACAGCAGAGCATGCTGCCTGGATCACGATGACTCGGACGTTACTCAACCTGGATGAAAGCCTCTCTAAGTAGGGTCCGCTGTGCGGACCATTCGTTGGACTTTCCTATGAATTTCAATACCTCCTATTTCAATCAGATGCGTTCCCGTCGCTGGTTTCTTGGCGAGTGTGGGTACGGGCTGGGTTCGATTGCGCTGACGAGTCTGATGGCGGATCGAACGCAAGCAGCGCCAGCGGACCCGCTCGGTCCACGTCAGCCTCACTTTGCTCCGAAGGTCAAGAACGTCATCCTGCTGTTTATGGGTGGCGGTCCCAGTCAGCATGAGCTGTTTGACTATAAGCCCAAGCTCGGTGAACTCGATGGCTCGCTGCCCCCCGCTGATCTGTTGAAAGACTATCGCGCTGCGTTTATCAATCCGAACTCGAAGCTCCTCGGGCCGAAGTTCAAGTTTGCCCGCCATGGTCAAAGCGGTGCGGAACTGTCGGAGACGCTTCCCGAACTCGCCAAAATCGCTGATGACATCTGCATCGTGAAATCACTCAAGACGGATGCCTTCAACCATGCTCCTGCTCAGTTGATGATGTCGACTGGCTCGCAGCAGTTTGGACGTCCGAGTATGGGGGCCTGGGCTACGTACGGGCTGGGGAGTGAATCGAAAGAACTGCCGGCGTATGTTGTCTTTAACTCGGGCGGGAAAGGGCCGAGCGCCGGGATTTCCAACTGGGGATCTGGGTTTTTGCCGACGGTTTACTCGGGAGTCGAGTTCCGTTCGACGGGCGATCCTGTCTTGTATCTGTCGAACCCGCCGGGGATCACACCCGCAGGCCAGCAGCAACAGATTGATGCCATCAATAAGCTGAATCGACGACGTCTGGAAATGCTCGGGGATCCGGAAGTCGCGACCCGCATTAACTCGTACGAAATGGCCTACCGCATGCAGGCCAGCGCACCGGAAGCAATTGATCTATCTGGTGAGACCAAAGAGACGCTCGATATGTACGGTGTCGAACCGGAGAAGTCTTCGTTTGCGAAGAATGCCCTGATGGCCCGTCGCCTGGTCGAACGCGGTGTCCGTTTCGTGCAGCTGTTTCATGAATCCTGGGACCAGCACGGCGGGCTCAAAAGTGGTATCGCTGCCAACTGCAAAGCGACTGACCAGGCAAGTGCCGCTCTTGTGAAAGATTTGAAACAGCGTGGGCTGCTCGATGAGACCCTCGTCATCTGGGGTGGCGAGTTCGGACGCACGCCGATGGTGCAAGGGGGGAGCGATGGCCGGGATCACCATCCCAACTGTTTCTCGATCTGGATGGCGGGTGGTGGGATCAAAGCGGGTTACACGCACGGCGAGACGGATGAGCTGGGCTTCAATGTGACGTCAGGTGAAGTCCACGTGCATGATCTTCATGCGACGATCCTGCATCTACTCGGCTTCGATCACACCAAGCTAACTTACCGATTCCAGGGACGCGATTATCGTCTGACGGATGTTCACGGGAATGTCGTGAAGGAATTATTGGCTTAACCAATCCAACGCGTCGGGGGCGTCTTCCCAACGGCTCGGGAACGCATGCGTTATGCGTCAAACGCCCCCGACGCGTCTTCATTGATTTGCAGTCAGCAATTTACTGGACTGTTCGCTTGAGGAATTCGTCGATCTGCTGCATTTTCTGAGTATCGAAAAACTCACGGCCGCCGTGGCGTCCGAACGGGATGATGATCAACTCGCTGGTCAGGCCGTTGTCATCGTAGACCTTCTTAAGTTCCTTCGATTGAGCGAGTGGGACGGTCGTATCAAAGCCGCCGTGGATCATGAGGATGGGAACATCGCTGGCATCGGCATGAGCGACGGGGCTGGCAAGTCGCGCGAGTTCTTCCTGCTCTTTCGGCATGCCGCCGAGCAGCATTTCCAGGGCTTCTACCCGGATGGTCAGCTTTTCGGGAACGATAGTGTTCAGATTCGTCGGGCCGAAGTAATCAATGACTGCGTTGACATTCGAAGACGCCTCCAGATGATCCCCGAGCTTGCCTTCGAGTTCCTGATGCCCATTCGTCGTTCCCAGCAGGGCAGCCAGATGACCGCCAGCGGAGGTGCCGCCAGCGATGACGACGTCTGATTTGAGTTTGAGCGTCTCGGATTCGCTGCGCAGATAGCGGATGGCGGCTTTGACGTCATGAATCTGTGCGGGAAACTTGGCGACGTCGGTCAGGCGGTATTCGACGCTGGCGATCGGGTAGCCGCAGTCCAGCAGTGGCTTGATGGGGCAGGAGGAGCGGTTCCCTTTCATCCACCCGCCGCCGTGCATCCAGACGATCAGCGGGCGAGTCTGCTCGGCTGGGCGGTAAAGGTCAAGCTTGAGCTGCTGGCCTTCGGGCGTGGTGGCGTAAACATGCGTTGTTCGCTCGGGTTCGGAAGCGTAGAGACTGTTGGTGCAGAGAAGGAGAGCGAGCAGGCAGACACGGATCATCGGCAGTCCTTTGGGAAGACTTGCGGTGTGGTGGCACACACGGGAAGACAAGTTGCGGTGAGAATAACGCCGTTATCGTACGATGTGTGTTTCAGGAAGGCAAAAAGTTTTTGGTTGGACTTGTTCGATAATAGTTGAGAAGGAAGACCGTCGCCTGTGGTTTGAGTTGCGAATGAGGGCGAACGCTTGCCTAGCGCCCACCCTCATCCGTCAGCACTGTGTTCTGTAAACACCTGAGGTGTTGTGCTGACACCTTCTCCCCTCAAGGGAGAAGGTACAGAAGGCGGCTCCCCTCAAGGGAGAAGGGACACACACAGGCCGTTAGAACTTTTCGGCGGTGGGGTGGACCCAGGGGGCGCGGTAGGGGCGCATCAGGAGTTTGGTGGCTTCTTCGTCGCCGACGGGGCGGCCGGTTTGGGGGTCAAGAGTCAGCGTGCGCCCCAGGTCCATGGCGAGGTTACCGAGGATGCAGGTCGCCGACGAGATGTGCCCCTGCAGGATGTCGGCAACGGGAAGTTGGCGTGACTGGACTGATTGGACGAAGTTGCGATGATGCTCGCGCGTCGCGACGGTAACTGGCTTTTCCAGATCGGGTTCCGTCTTCTCGTGCTCAGTCAACTCTTCAATAACAGCAGTTCCACGCATCGGCTTCCCATTCCCGCCGACGGGGATGAAGTCCCAGGAATGGACGCTCATCTTTAAGGTCCCTTTGTCGCCGTAGATGATCGCGCCCCAGGGATAGTCTTTATCAGCCGCTGCTCCCCAGCTGCGCATGGTCCAGTTGATCGTGAGATCATCGTAGGTGAAGAGGGCCGACTGAGTATCGGGAATGTTGGCGACGCTGGCTTTGTCGACATAGATCCCGCCCGTGGCTGAAACCTGTTTCGGCCAGCCCAGCCCAAGCAGGTAACGGACGAAGTCGAGGAAGTGGACGCACATGTCCCCCATGATGCCATTGCCGTATTCTTTGAAAGCACGCCAGCTGCGTGGATGCATGATCGGTTGATAAGGAATCATCGGAGCAGGGCCGGTCCACATCTCGAAATTGAGATTGGCTGGCGGTGTTGCAGTTGTTGGCTTTTGTCTGGCACGCATGTGATAGAAACAGACGACATCCACATGGCTGATCTTGCCGAGAAGACCTTCATCGATGATCTGTTTTTTTGCATCGAGCAGGTGAGGCGTGCTGCGGCGCTGAGTACCGACTTGAACAATTCGATCATGCTTGCGAGCAGCGGCGACCATGGCTTCCCCTTCGACGAAGTCGACGCCGACGGGCTTTTGAACGTAGACATCGGCACCTGCTTTGACGGCTTCGATCATCGCGAGCGCATGCCAGTGATCCGGGGTGCCGACGAGGACGATGTCGAACGGCTCAGCTTTGAGCATCTCACGGAAATCGCCATAACCTTTGGGCTTGGCACCGGACTTCTGGCGAACAGCCGTCATGTCGATGGCACGTTCCAGCATGACGCTGTCGACATCGCAAATTCCCGCGACTTCGACGTTGGCGACTTGCAGCAGGCGGAAAAGATCATTCTTGCCATACCACCCTG
>SXPC01000050.1 GCA_005778225.1 Planctomyces sp.
GACACCACGTAAAACTCCTTGCAGCAGGTCGATCGGTTTGCCGACTCCCATCAAATACCGAGGTTTATGTACTGGAAGCAGCGGACAGGTGGCTTCGAGGGTCCGATACATGTCAGCGGGGTTCTCGCCGACGCTGAGACCGCCGATGGCGTAACCCGGGAAGTCGAGCGGGACGAGACCGGTTGCGGATCGCTCTCGCATTTTCGCATCAATCCCGCCTTGAACGATGCCGAAGAGGGCCTGATCAGTTCGTTGATGGGCTTCTTTACAGAGCTGCGCCCATTTTGTCGTGCGGTCGACGGCGAGTTTGAGGTATTCGGTCGCGACGTCGTGAGCCGGGCATTCATCCAGGCACATGATGCAGTCGGCTCCGAGCATCTCCTGAATGCGCGTTGCGCGGGCAGGGGTCAGATCGAGAAGGCTGCCATCAAGGTGAGAGCGGAAGACAACGCCACGGTCATCAATCGACATCTTCTTAGCGAGGGAAAAGACCTGAAAGCCGCCACTATCGGTGAGGATGGGCTTATCCCAGTTCATAAACTTGTGAAGGCCGCCCATGTCGGCGACGACTTCCGGACCGGGACGCAGCGCCAGGTGATAGGTATTGGCGAGGATCTTCTGCGTGCCAGCGGCTTTCAGCTGGTCCGGGTAGACCCCTTTCACCGTCGCGAGGGTTCCGACGGGCATGAAACAAGGGGTTTCGACGACGCCGTGAGGGGTATGCCAAAGGCCCGCGCGGGCTCCTGTGGTGGAATCGGTATGCAACAATTCAAAACGAAACGACGACAACGAAATGTCCTTTGACTTTTACACGACGGGCGTCCTGCGGATTTGTAGGGTGCTGGTGAGTCTTCGAACCGCACCAAAACGGCACTCAATCGCACTATTGGTGCGGTTCGCAAAGCCTCACCAGCACCCTACATTTGGAACGTGAAGACTGCTCTTACAAAAACGAGTTCAGCAGTCTGACGTACCAGAGCGCGATACTGAAGATGCAGAAGATAATGAATCCCGCGACAATCAGCCACACGGCCCAGCCCATAGCAGCCGTTAATGCCGCTAATGCTCGTCGGGCCTGATCTTCGAACTGCGGACTCAAGCGGTCCAGTTGTTCGGGGACCGTTCCAGTTGTCTCAGCGACATGGACGACTTCGATATACTCGCTGGGAAAAAGCCCGGTCGCGGCAATCGAGTCCGTAAAGGTTTCGCCCGAGTTGATCATCGCGACGACGTCAGGAGCCGCTGCCTGAAATGCCCCGTTGTTCGTGGCTCGGAACGAAGAGGTGATACTGCGATTGATATCCATCCCGGCTTGTTGCGTGAGATGAAATGCCCAGGAAAAACGGGCGATCGCGAATGATCGCGTGAAATTCCCAACGACGGGAATTTTCAGAAACACGCTGTCGAGGTACTTCTGACCAGACAATGAACTGTTGATGATCCGATAGGCGATGAAAATCGCCACCGCGGAACCGAAGGTCATCATGAACCAGATCATCGCGCCGGTCGACCCTGTCAATCCCCAGCCGAGGACATCCATGGGCTCTCCGCCTTGAGATTCTGCGATCCAGCCCAGTAGGAAGATCAGCGCACCAATGATCAAAATCGCAACGATCAGCTGAATGACCGGCAGCGTGATTTGAGAAACGAAGTTTTTACGAAGTCGCAGAAGGTTTTCGTAGTGGTCCGCCAGGGCTTTGAGGACCTCGGGCAGGGCACCGGTCAATTCAGCCACGTCGACCATGTCGAGGACGAGATCGGGAAAGACTTCCTGTTTCTTCATGGCAGAGGAAACATCGGAACCTTTTTGAACTTCTTCGTAGATTCCATGAAACGCATTTCGCGTCCGGGCATCCGGATTGCGTTCTGCAACAGTTCGGAACGCTTTGACAATCGCGACCCCGGAATGAAGCATCGTGTACAGACTGCGAAACGCAATCGACATCGACTTCATCGACAAATAAGGGCCTGACAGCAAAGCAACCGCTCCGTTCTAATGTATGAGATCTCAAGTCATCATACGGCGGTCACAATTCGTTTCACAAGCAGTAGTGAGACATCTTCCCATTATCTTGATGGAAACAGGATGCGACTTGAAACGCGAGAAGGCTGCGGAGTGCTCGCGGCTTGTGCAGCAGAATTTGTTTGGGGCGGGACAACGGGGCGAGTTGTCTGATGGACGGCTTGTGTGACGTTTCCATCAGTAGGCGACTGCTTAGGTGCCAGCGGCGGTATGGTATCCGGGAACAGCGGTTGTCCCTGCGGTTGGATAGGATTTTGGGGGGCTGGCGGAGCTGGGAGACTGGGCGGCTGCTGTTGCGTTGGAGGCTGGCTTTTTGCATTGTCAGGAAACAATTGCAGCCAGGAACTGTTATCGGGAACGGGCGGGGTTGTAGCAGGCTGTGAGACATCAACAGACGGTTGCGGCTGGACGGCCTGGGGCACGATGCTTGAAGAAGGAGGGACGGAGTAACCTGATTGCGGCACTGGCATTGGCATCGAATGCCCGCCGGGCGGAGTCGCCAGAAGTTCGCGTGATTGAGCAGGATTCGCGGAGGGATCCGGGCCCACTTCCCATTCCGTTCGTGCAGCGGGATTGGACATCATTGCGGTGACATCATACGGATCGATCGGTGCGCCGTGCAGCCAGCGGAAATACTCGACGCGATCGCGATGCGGCGGGCGGTGTTCGAACTGCTCGTAAATGAGGGCGGGCCGACGCAGGAGGGAATAGTTGATCGATAGGAGATGCGATGTCCCATTGCCGGGGCTGACAGCGCAGCCTGAGGCGAGCGACAGTGTCGTCAACGTCATCGCCCATCGCTGCATTTTACCTAGCCTTCCTGGCCAACCGTGTCGGATCGTCCGTTACAATCCTCTACCTTTCAGATCGGACTTCTCGCTAGAAAACATCACCTCGAGCCAGGGGAAGTTGTCGTCGCTGACAAAATGGGAAAGCCGTCACAGAGTCAAAAACAGCTGACATGACTTTGGGTTACGACGGATGAAGGATTGTTGTCAGTCATCCGCATCAACCTGCTCCGACAGAGAGCGTCAAAGTTCCGGGGGACTGCCAGCCGATAGGAACTCTCACCCTCGTCGGTCAGCACTTGTTAGAGGCATCCGAGGGGACACTGAACACGATGAACATCCAGAGATTCGTTACGTTTTTGAAGGACGGGAATGACGCTCGAAGACATTCGCAATGTGGACGACCTGCACCAGTTTGTGCATGAAGCGCTGTGTGAAAAAGAAAATCTGCTCGAAAATCAGTTCGAGACACACCGCAGTATGCTTCATAAGTCCGAAAAGGTTTGCGGGATTCACTTTGCGCTCAAAGGGCCACGGAATCTGCGACTCTCAGCTGTCTGGTCAGCAGATCAGAATACTGTTCTGTTTTATGACGCGAAGGGCGAGCGTTACAGCAAGACCGCGTTGCCGCGGTATTTGAATGCACCGACTTCGTAGACTGCCGGTCGCGGCTCAAATGTTTATTTGGGTGGCTTGCCTTTGCCGGCGTCGATGTAGGCTTGTCTTGCCTGGGCGTAGTCCAGGGGTTTGACTTCGTCGGCTGTGAGTGCTCCGGACTCCTGGTACTCTTTGAAGTACTTTTTCAGGTACGGGACGCACCAGCCACAGCCGGTCCCTGCGCTAGCGCACTCGCTGATTTGACTGGCAACTTTGGGCCGGTTAACCCTCAGATAGCTGAGAATTTTTCGCTTTTTGACGTGGAAGCAGTAGCAGACTGTATCATCTAACTCCACGCCGGGTTCCAATACATAACAAGATGGCGATACGTTCTTGAGTCTTCGTCGGACAATTCGACATGACTTTATCAAAACTGATGTGACGGCTCAAATCGCTTTTGCAAACCGTCCCCCGCCATCACATTGATATTCGTTTAGTTTCTACTTGTCACACCCCGACGAGGAACATCATGTCTCGTTTCGCACTGACCGCGCTGGCACTTGTATGTGTTGTTTCACTGGCTGGCTGTCCTTCTTCTGCTTCGAACAGCAATTCGACTTCCACCGAAGCGAAGTCCGGGCAACCGACATTTGCTTTTGTGACGAACTGCGTCGCTGACTTCTGGACGGTCGCTGAAAAAGGGGTCGAAAAAGCGAAGCAGGATTTGGGAGTCAATGCCGTCGTCGTCATGCCCAACGGCGATGCGGTGGATCAGAAAAATAAAGTGGAAGACCTGATCGCACGCGGGGTGGATGGAATCGCGATCTCTCCCAAGGATCCGACCAACCAGGGAGATATGCTGAAGGCGATCTCCGAGAATGCGCTGTTTATTACACATGATTCCGATGCGCCCAACTCGCCACGTTTGTGCTACATCGGAATGGATAATTATCAGGCAGGTCGTCTATGCGGAGAGCTGATCAAAGAAGCCAAGCCAGACGGCGCGCAGATCTGTCTATTTATCGGAAACATCGATCAGGACAACAGCAAGAAGCGTCGTCAGGGCCTGATCGACGAACTCCTCGATCGCCCTGCTGACCCGGTACGCTTCGATCCAGCCGTCGGCGTGATCAAGAATGACAAGTACACGATTCTCGACACCCGGACGGACAACCACGACAGTGCGAAGGCCAAAGAACTGGTGCAGGATGCGATGTCGAAGTACCCCGAGATGGATCTCGTCGTGGGGCTGTTTGAATACAACCCGCCGATTCTGCTGGATGCAGTCAAAGGGGCGAATCGACTCAAAGAGATCACGGTCGTCGCCTTTGATGAAAACGCCCAGGTTCTTCAGGGGATCAAGGATGGCGAAGTGTTCGGGACGGTCGTTCAGAATCCGTATGACTATGGGTACAAATCGATTGAACTTCTCAATGAGATCTACAAAGGGAACAAGTCAGCGATCCCTGAAAGTGGCATGATTGACATTCCTGCCCGCAAGATTACGAAGGGGAACGTTGACGAATTCTGGACCGATTTGAAAGCGAAGATCGGTAAGTAATGCTATCTAGCTGAGTCCATCGAGCGGAAGAGAACCACGGATAAACACAGATAGACACTGATGGGAAAGTTATGAACTGCGCGTAAGACAATTCTCTTAGCGGTCTTTCAACACTCATCGATTGTATTTCGTTTTATCTGTGTCCATCTGTGTTCATCCGTGGTTTGGTTTCAGGATTACGGCTTTCGCGTTTCATTGAAGAGCCTGCGTGACTATGACAACAACGTTCTCACAGCCTGAGCCTGCAGCGGAAAGAGTGACCTCGGTCCCGATCCTGGACTGCCGCAATCTCTCGAAGGCATTCCCCGGGGTGCAGGCGCTGGATGATGTGTCGTTTCACCTTGGGAAAGGGGAAGTTCTCGCCGTGATCGGGGAGAACGGCGCTGGTAAGAGTACGTTGATGAAGGTTCTGGCCGGGGTGCAGACGCCGGATCGGGGTGAGATTCATCTCGATGGGAAAGCCGTCCATCTCGATTCCGTATTGGCGGCTCAGAAGCATGGCATCGCGTTGATTCACCAGGAGCTGAACCTGCTGGATAATCTTGATGTCGCGTCGAACTTGTTTCTGGGACGCGAGAAAACGCGATTCGGGATGCTCGACCAAGCCGCGATGAATGCCGACGCTGTTTCCTATCTGCAACGAGTCGGCCTGCAGATCTCCCCTTCAGATCGTGTGAGTAAGTTTTCGATTGGTCAGCAGCAGCTGATCGAAATTGCGAAAGCACTCTCGATCAATGCCCGCATCCTGATCATGGATGAGCCGAGTTCGAGTCTTCCCGCTGCTGAGACGAATCGCCTTTTCGAGATCGTCCGGCAGCTGAAATCGGAAGGAGTTTCGATCATTTACATTTCGCATCGCCTGGGCGAAGTGAAGGAGCTGGCGGACCGGGTCTTCGTCATGCGGGACGGGAAGCCAGCAGGAACATTGCAACGCGATGAGATCAGCCACGAACGCATGGTCTCACTGATGGTCGGACGGAATATCAAGCAGTTCTACTCTCGAACTCCGCCGAAAGAAGGTTCGGCCGTTCTGAAAGTCACCGATCTCGTGACGCCTGCCTATCCTGAGAAAAAGGTGTCCCTCGAAATCAGGCAAGGCGAAGTCGTCGGCATCGCAGGACTGATCGGAGCAGGACGAACGGAACTTCTGCGCGTTCTCGCCGGTGTTGACCTGCCGCTCGGAGGAACGGTTGAAGTCGATGGTAAGCCATCTCATTTCCGACATCCGCGTGATGCGATTCGCGCAGGCCTGATGCTGGTTCCAGAAGATCGCAAAGACCAGGGACTGATGATTGAAGATTCGGTCGCTGACAACATGACACTTCCCAGCCTGGGTAATCTCGCGATCGGCGGCATTCTTCAAAACCGTAGCGAACAGCGAAAGATCACAGTCGAGGGAATTTCTTCGCTGAGAATTAAAACACACACGTCGAAAAAGATCGTCAAGTTTCTGTCCGGGGGGAATCAGCAGAAAGTCGTCATTGCCAAGTGGCTGGGGATGTCTCCCCGGCTGCTCCTTCTGGATGAGCCGACACGCGGGATCGATATCGGGGCGAAAGAAGAGATCTACTCGCTGATGGACCAACTCGCTGATGATGGCATGGCGATCCTGTTCGTCAGCAGCGACCTGGAAGAAGTCATCAACTTGGCTGACCGGGCGCTCGTGATGCACGAAGGGCGGATCGCGGGCGAACTGGGACGCGATCAACTGACCGAACAAGCCATCATGTCACTGGCGACGGGACAACTGGCGTGACATCGACAAAGTCACACTGAACATCAAGAGACACAGCATCGTTGAGGCGGGACAACCTTGAGCACATCCAATAAGAAAATCCTTGGCATTCTGGCGCTGTTTGTTGTGATTGTCATCGTGACAGCGATGAGCAGCAACAATTTCTTTCGTCCTTATAATATCGAGAATCTGATCAAGCGGATCTCTCCTTACACGGTCATCAGTATTGGAGCAGCACTCGTCATTATCACCGGGGGAATTGATCTTTCGATCGGTTCCGTGATCGCGCTTTCGGGGACCATTCTGCCTTATCTGCTGGTCAATTCCGGGTGGTCAGTTGCTCCTGCGATTGGCGCGACGCTGGGTGTTTCTGCACTGATCGGATTGATGCACGGCCTGCTGATCACAAAGCTGAGACTTCAGCCATTTATTGTCACGCTGTTCGGACTTTTGTTTTATCGGGGGATCGCGCGCTGGCTGACAAATGACCAATCGACAGGGTTCGGCAATCAGTTTGATGGAATGAGAGACATCGTCACAAAATCGGTCTCGATTCCGGGCTTCAGTTTCATATCCATTCCGAATGTGCTTTTCCTCGCTGTCATCATCGCAGTTCTGGCTTGGGTTTTCCTGAACAAGACGATCTTTGGTCGTTACCTGCTCGCCATCGGACGCAATGAACAGGCAGCTCGTTTTTCGGGGATTCACACGGATCGCTATGTCATCATGACGTACATTCTCTGCTCATTTTTAGCAGGACTCGGCGGTATCCTCTTCGCATTGGAAACCAACTCTGTGCAACCGTCAGGGTTCGGCAACTTCTACGAATTGTATGCGATCGCGGCCGCTGTCCTGGGTGGTTGCAGTCTGCGAGGAGGGGAAGGGACAATTCTCGGAACGGTTATCGGGGCAGGGGTACTCCAGCTGCTGCGAAACTCAATCAATCTGCTGGGGATTCCGTCGTCGCTGGAATATGCCGTTGTTGGGGGCGTCATCCTGATCGGTGCTATTGCTGATGAGCTGTTCAATCGCATTGCGACGATGCGGCGAGTCAAACACAAGTAATTCGAGGCGAATCATCCGGTTGGCTGCTGGATGTGTTGATTTGTCTCGACTGCTGCCTGCATAATCGACCATTCATTCCCCAGGCATTCAACAGGAGACATTTCATGAGTCAGGGCCAACCAGAAGCCACCGCTTCGATCCAGATTGACGATTTGAACGTCAAGCAGCTTTACACGAATTTCTGCCGCGTCACAAGCACGCCGGAAGAACTCGTACTCGACCTTGGCCTGAACATGAGCCCGATGGTCGAGCCGGGGCAATCTCAAAAAGTCACGATTGAGCATCGTGTCGTTATGAGTCCTTACACCGCCAAGCGTCTGGCTTCCCTTCTGGGTGCCACCATTGCTCGCTATGAGCAGGCGTTCGGACCACTGGAAACCGATCCACGCAAACGCGTAGGCCGCGCACAATGAGATGTCGCGACGTTCTTCTTGCCTGTGGTGTGATTGTCATTTGTTGTTCTCCTGTGTTGAATGCGCAGGAGACAGCGTCTCGTACGATCTCACTCAATGAGACCTTGATCCAATACTCGCTTATTGCCTCTCTGGCGGCTGGTGATTACGGTGGAGGAACACAGTTATCTCAGGTTCTCAAAGAAGGGGACTTTGGTGTCGGAACATTCGATCACCTGGAAGGAGAAATGATTCTCCTCGACGGAACGATCTATCAGGCCCTCGCAGACGGGACGATTCATAAACCCGAGCTGACACGCTCGACGCCGTTTGCGGTGACGACGACATTTGATGCGGATGGCCAGTTCGAAGATTTCAATGCACTTTCCCTCGAAGATCTTGATGATCGGCTGAATAAACAACTGCCCAGAGGGAATTCCGCCTACGCGATTCGAATCGACGGCGAGTTCGCAGCCCTTTCATTGCGGAGCGTCAAAGCCCAGACGCCTCCCTATCGTCCGCTGGTTGACGTGGTTAAGGACCAGTCGGTCTTTCATCATAAAATGGTCAAGGGAACGATGTTCGGGTTTCGCTGTCCACAGTGGGTTGGCACGTTGAATGTGCCGGGGTATCACTGGCATTTCATCAGCGATGACCGCACGATCGGTGGCCACGTCATCAGCTGCGTCTTTCAGGGCACGAAAGTCGAATACGACCAGTGTACGTCCCTGCTGATTCGCATTCCCGAATCGGAAATGTTTGATGATTTTGACATCAATTCCGTCAAGCCAAAAGACATTGATGTGATCGAACGACAGTCCCATCCGAAGCCCTGATCGTGCGCGTCGGTACGCGATTCCGAAGACTTGGTGAAAAGGGATGTTGGCCTCTTGATTTCGGCCAGACCGTCGAGAATGATACTACAACCTCTGCGTTGCACGATCTCGGGCAAGCAATTGTCGACCCTACAGTTCTACGAAGGGGGCGAATTCCCGTCGAGTCGGACATCCTTGCTTTTCATAGGATTCAGAACTCGGCAGGCGACGTCCCCACCTCACGTTAGTGGGTTCGTACTTTTTCGTTCGACCGGCATTCGCGGAGGTTTTTTCATGCGCGGTGCGGAAATGTTGAAGAGTATTTTCCATCAGCGATGATCCGCTTTCCTTCCAATGACCGTTGTTCACAGCGTCCGGAAAAGACTGGAACGCAGAGCACGCTGAGGGAGCAGAGATCGCCGAGAAGAAGTCGATTCAACCGACTGGTGTCTGAGATCCAAAGACGAGCAAAATCGCAAGTTCTGTCGACTCCAAAAGTTTTCTCTGCGATCTCTGCTCAACTCTGTTCTCTCTGCGTTCCAACCATAGAGCACCACGGCGTACAATTCTCGCATGGCATCCCTGTTTGACAAACAACACGAATCGAATCGCAGATCGAACCAGCCGCTGGCCGCGCGGATGCGGCCTCGAACGCTGTCGGAGATCGTCGGGCAGCAGCAGTTTTTGCATGAAGGGTCGCTGTTTCGACGGTTGCTCTCGGCCAAGCGGTTTCAATCGCTGATCTTTTACGGTCCTCCCGGGACGGGCAAGACGACGCTGGCGGAAGTCATCAGCTACGAGACCTGGGCGAGGTTCCGCAAGCTGAACGCGGCCAGCGTGGGCGTTAAGGAATTGAGAGAAGAACTGCAGGCGGCTCGTCAACATATCGAAACGACAGGTGAGCGGACGCTGCTGTTCGTCGATGAGCTTCATCATTTCAACAAGACGCAGCAGGACATTCTGCTGCCCGATACGGAACAGGGACTTATCACGCTGATCGGGGCAACGACGAGCAATCCGTTTTTCTCGCTGGTCGGGGCGCTCATCAGTCGCAGCCAGATATTTGAATTCCAGCCGATTTCGAAGTCAGACCTGATTCCCTTGCTCGAACGGGCGCTCAAGGATTCCGAACGGGGGCTGGCGAAGTACTCGATCGACGTGACTCACGATGCGATCGACTTCTTTGCCGAAGTCAGCGACGGCGATGCTCGACGGGCACTGAATGCACTCGAGGTTGCCGTGATCTCGACGAAAGAACTCGGACAGACAACTGTCGATCTGGCGATTGCGGAAGAATCGATTCAGAAGAAAGCGATACGATACGACCGGTCCGGCGACGATCATTACGACGCGGCGTCTGCCATGATCAAGTCCATCCGCGGATCGGATCCGGATGCAGCGATTTACTGGATGGCGAGAATGCTGGAAGCAGGCGAAGATCCCCGTTTTGTCGCGAGACGAGTGTTGATCTCGGCTTCGGAAGACATCGGCAACGCAACGCCGCAGGCGCTCCCGATCGCCATGGCAGCGGCTCAGGCGGTGGAATTTCTGGGGATGCCGGAGTGTCAGATTCCACTCGCCCAGGCCGTGACGTTTCTGGCGTCAGCGGAAAAATCGAACGCGGCTTACAAGGCGATTGCCGCGGCGTCTGCCGATGTGAAGACTGGCTCCGTTCAGCCCGTGCCGAGTCATTTGAGAGATGCTCATTACGCGGGAGCGAAGAAACTCGGGCATGGCGAAGGGTATCAGTATCCTCACGACCATGAGTCGGGCTATGTGGCCCAGCAATATCTGGCGGTGGAGAAACGCTACTACGAGCCGACCAACCATGGTTACGAAGCCAAGATCGCAGAGCGGTTGAAGCGACTCCGCGGGGAGTAGGGTCCGCTGTGCAGACCATTAATCGACAACCTCTTTTTAGCCAGCATCTAGTTTAAGAAACCGTTCGTTGCGTGTTCCGTAGTAACACACATTGACGGTCCGCACAGCGGACCCTACGGGGAATGCAGCTGAATGAACTCCAACATCGCCTTCGCCACCGTGTCGTTCGGCTGGCTGATTTTGGAGGCGATGGTGGTGTGATCGCGTCCTTCGACGACCAGCGAGGAGACGTTTGGATTCTTGATCGTTTTCATCGAGGCGACGAAGTAAAGGTTTTCTTCCAGTCGTGCGGGGAGATCCTTGGTGCCGACGATGCAGAGCATTGGTGGGACCTCGGGTGAGATGTGGAATGCCGGGGCGGCTTCGTCGATCACGGGTTTGGTTTCGGGCAGGCCACGTTCGGCTCGGACAGTCGAGTGTGTGATCATCTGGCCGGAGATCGGGAGGAAACCCGCGAAGTCGGAAGGGGACAGGTTTACGGCTTTGAGATAGCCTGGATCGCATGCGAGCATCGAGGCGACATAACCGCCCGCTGAGTGTCCGGAGACGAAGACCTTCTGACGTGAGCCGCCGAACTCTTCGACTTTATTCAACACATAAGCCAGGGAGCGAGCGGAGTCTTCGAGGTATGTTGGGTACTTGACCTTGGGAGACATTCGATAGTTGACCGACGCGACTGCAACACCATTCTCGCTGAAGTGACGGGCCACGATGCGGGCGATTTCATCTGCTTTGTCCCCTTCGCGCAGAGCGCCTCCGTGGAACCAGATGAGAGTTGGGAAGTCTTGGACGCTGGTGGGGAGATACCAGTCGACCCGGGTCATTTTCGCGTCGTAGTCATCGACCGGCTGAGGCTGATACGACTGGTCGAGAAGATAACGAACCTTGGAGGCTTCCGCGATCGCCTGTGCCCGGGCAACATGACTTCCGCTGAAGCAGACGACTAACAAAAGCAAAGCAGTGATCGTGAATTGTCGCATCGTTGAGCGTCTCCCCGTCGAGGTTTCGTGGTCGATCTTCTACGACTTTACGATGCGAACGCGATGCTGTCGACTGAACGAGATTCGTTACGGCTGGGTTGCTTTGAGCGTTTGTTGCCAGTCAGCGTTCTGCGTCTTGAAGGCTTGAAAATCTGCGTACTCTCTCTCATCGATTTGGCTGTCGCTGTTTTTGTCGATGTACTGGAACAGCCATTCCCAACCGGGCTTGCTGGTTGACCACTCGTGATTTGTCACTTTGCCATCGTGATTCGTATCACATTCTTCAAGCAATACAGCCATGGTGAATGTTGGCTTCTTGTGACTGGCGCTGAGTTTGGGGCGGTCCACCGTTTCATCCCAGGCGAGCTTCTGGCCCGCCTTGAGAAGTGACGCTCGGTAGGTGGTCATGTTGATGTTCTGGACGCTCGTCTTCCCAGTGATCGCCTGACAGGCTGCGATTCCAGAAGACTCTCCGCAAATCATGAAAACGGGCTCCATGCGGGCTGACGCGTAGCCCAGGTGCGTCGCGGAAAAGCAGACTGGCACGAGCAGGTTGGTGCATTCGGCTTCCGCTGGTGTAATCGCGCGGTAGGGAATTGGATAGGGCGTGTCGGTGGGACCTCGATTGCCGCCAAGGAACATCTTGCCTTCGATGCCGACCAGAACTTCTCCGTCTTTTTCAAACCATATGCGTCGTGCAGGGTAGGTATCAATGCCGTACTGCGCCAGGCCGATCGAGTCGTTGATCGTCGTCTTGTTATAAACGTCATGAGCAGTGATCGTGTACTGGCCTTTGAGACGACGGGCGACACGAATGTAAAGCTGATGCGGCCAGCCCTGGGTTTCAGGATGAGCGCGTCGGTCGAGCCCGAGGCTCGCAGCGTACTCGCGATACCATGACGGAACGCGGCTGTCCGTCCGCATGAACTCGGCGAGGCCTTTGAGATAATCCTGATGTTGTTTCCAGACGCGGGCTTTGGCTTTTTCATCACCGCTGGCATAGATCTGGCTGATTCCAAGAGGTGACATGGAGAAAAGGGAACTTCGCTGATAGTTCCATTCACCCGAGTTTAGCCACCCCGGATAGATGCCAATCAATTTCTTGCGGAGGCTGTTTTCATCGGGTGTCGATTTGACGAGATATTCAACATAGCGACCAACAAGTTCGAAATCTACCGACTGATAGTTTGCAGGTGCTTCGATGGGGAGACGGTACTCGGGGTTGTCAGTCGTATAGTAACGGTAATTGTAAGCCTGGGTGTAATCGTCTGCTGAGCCGATCGGTTTGCCGTGGTCGTTTTCGACGAGTTTCAAGAGGCCGCTGTCTGGATTCCCGGCCGTGACAAAAGGACTGATCGGAACAGTCTCCAGAGGCTGCTGGACGCCGGCATGTTCTTCGCCGAATTCCTGTTCTGATTCGCGACCGACTCGATAAGAGACGCTAGCGGCGGGCAGGAAGTCGCCTTCGTAGCTGGCGTCGATAAACATGTCTGCAATGACCTGAATCGCGTCGCGCTTTTCGGGAGTTTCGATGGGACAGCCCGTTTCATCGAACGGGGCGCGGTCGAAAAACGCCGAGCGGATGGCCGGCCCGTTCTTGTCGACACGCCCTAAGCGATGTTCGTAGTAAACAGCAACGCCATGTTGAGCCAACAGCGATTCAAACTCGTTGCGAACTGCTGTTGGATTAAGAGAACGAGCATCGGTTTCCACGAGTGGAGGAAGTGAAGTGCCGAGCTTGGGAAGCAATTCATGAGTGAGCCCGCCTGTCGCGATATAATTCGGACAGTCCTGGATTGGCTTAAGCCCCGCGCCCAGCATGCCTCCAACCCAGCGACCTGGCTCAATGATGACGACCGATTTGCCTTCTCTCTTCACTGCAATCGCTGCGAGGATTCCGGCAGGTGTCGCAGTATAAACGCAGACGTCTGCTGTGACCTGTCGCAGTGTATCGGAACCGACTGCGTTTGTGGCAACCATTGATGCGAGGAAGGCAACGATCAGGATAACTCGCAGCATCATGGCTCTCATCATTCAGTTCAAAGGCAAACAGCGATCGATTACTTCGACTCATTCATCTGATCAATATTAGCAGACAGATGAAGCTTCATCATCTCCTCTGCCGTCAGCCCGCGATCAAACACAGCCAGCCCACCGAACTGCCCGATGGTCGCTTCGCCGAGCATGCTTCCGACAGCGTAGCGGGCACCGACCGTGAAGTCTGATCCACCTCCGGGCTTCATGGCTGCGTGCTTTTCTGCATCGTACTTGAAAATCCCGCGACCGTGGTAATACGGGTTCATGCCGCGGTTCTGATGGAGTGGGCCTTCGGTGAGGAAGTAGGGATCTGTCCGCTTATCCTTTTGTGGATTCAGTGGGCGATAGTCCATCACGCCGTTAATGTAGGCGCTGATGTATTTGCCATCATACGTAAAGCCGAGAGTACACCACTTGTCGGTTGGCACCTCTCGAGGACTGGCTGCGTAGTCACAACACCATGGAAATGCAGAACCATCGGCACGACGCGAAACGCCCCCTTCACTGGAGATGTGTGGCACGAGTTGATTGGGACCGCCATACGTCGGCATATTCATCAGTAGTGCATATTGACGCGTACCGGTATCGTCATTGGCACCTTTCCCTTCACTCCACATGCCTGCAATGGTTCGGCTTTGTTTCAAGTTGGTGATGCGGACAACTGCAAACATGCTGACCTGAGCATCAGGGCCTGCGATATTCAGCTTGCCTGTTTCCGCGTACGGGATCTTGAAATACTGCTTACCATTGAGTCTGGCGGAATAGCCAGAATACGGACCTTGTTCAAGACGCTCGATAGGCCCACCAACTTCCTGCAGCGGGTACGCGCCCTGTTCAATGACGGACGTTCTCGGCTGTCCGGGCTCTTGCCCGAACACCCAGAACGCGACGAGATTCGGGATCTTGGCAACTTCCTGAACTGCCTTCTCCGAGGGTTCTGAGGCATCAACGGACTGACGTCCCAGGCAACAAAAAGTGACTGCGACTAAGAGCGTCAACGCGAGCAGGCGAATCATGATGTCTTTCCCGATGAATACTCAAGGTGATCAAAAAGCAAGAAAAACAGTCCTATTTCGTGCCGAGTGCGAAGTCAATGACGTTATTCCCTTTCGTCACCTCTGCAGTCAGCGTTGATGACGTGTGATACTTGCCAGGCAGGATTTCCTTCCGAGCCTCCACCTTCGGGCCATCTCCTTCGCCGCCGCTGGCACTGCGAGCCGACTTGATGCGGACGACATGCGTTCCGAGGATGGCTCCTTTTGTCTCCATGGTGTAGTCGAGTTCATAATGTCCCTTTTCGTCGGTCCAACCGACAGAGGAACGCCCGTTCGTCGGCTCGAACACAATCTCCGCACCGTCGAGCGGCTGCCCATCGACAGTGATGACACCTTCGACACGCCCCAATGGAATCTTATTTGATGAACCACAACCAGCCATGATCAGCGACAACAGCAAAAGTCCCAACGCAAACGATTTCACTTGCATATTCCTTACCTCGATCGAGAAGTAACCATCTCAGGGATTCAAATCAGCTTAAAGA
>SXPC01000051.1 GCA_005778225.1 Planctomyces sp.
TCGAATTTTGTTTCCATGATCGCCTGGTCGATCTGCACGACGAGGACTGCGTTTCCATTGTCTTTGACTTCCAGAACCTCGATATGATTGCGGTAATCGCTGCGATTCTGGCTGCTTTCGGCATACGCACCGCGTTCCATCTTATTGCGATCAATGGACTTGATGTGATAGCCGATCTTCTCGCCCTGATTGAATTTGTATCGCAGGGTGTAAGTTGGCTTTTCTGCTGGAACAGCATCTTCGGCGCGCGCCCAGTCTGGACAGAGCATCGCAAAGGTCAAGACAATCGTCATCAATCGGGTCAGGAACATCCGTGTTCAACTCCTAAACAGTCCGTTTTGCCAGTCCATGGCAACGGGCGGTGGCGGTGGTCAATCGGCTCTATATCACATCACGAAAACTCCCAAAAGTGCAATTTGGAAGGCGAATTCCGGATTGAAAAGGTCGCCAAAATTCTCATGTGACGATTTGCCACGTTCAAACTTCCCCTATGCTTGATGATTCACTCAATATAATTTGGGTAACTCATCTCTAACCAAATCGATCATCATCTCCTCTCTCACGTCGGTGATCCTTTGAATGACAAGACGGCGTTTCGTCTCCGTTTTCATTCTGATCGCAGGCATATCGGCATAGGAATATAGGCAGTTTCATGGAAATTTACCCGATGCAGGACTACGGACCTGCCATGAAGGGCATGCTCATCGGGGGACTGGGGATTTTCCACGTCTTCCTGGCTCAATTCGCCATTGGTGGCGGCTTTCTGATGGCTTACTTCCAGTTCCTTTATCAGACGGATCGCCTCAAGTCAGGCAGATCGTTCACGGATGAGTACTTTCGAATTCTCGTGCTGATCAGTTTTGTGATTGGGGCGCTGACCGGTGTCGGCATGTGGTTCACCTCGATTCAAATCAGTCCACGAACGATTGGCGTGATGGTCCAGGAATTTCACTGGATCTGGGCGATTGAATGGACGTACTTCTGTCTGGAAATCGCCAGTGGTTACCTGTTTTATCGATACGGCCCGCGACTGGGGAATGGGCTGCGTCTTCAACTGCTCATTGTTTATGCCCTGGCAGCCTGGTTCAGCCTGTTCTACATCAACGGCATCCTCAGCTGGCAACTGACTCCGGGGGACTGGCTGGAGAAACACACCGTCTGGAGCGGCTTTTTCAATCCGACCTTCTTTCCCTCGTTGATCATGCGGACGGTTACTTCGCTGGCGACGTCTGCTTTGGTGGCTTGTCTGGTCATCAATCTGTCTCACTACGAACCCGCAGTGAAACGCGAGCTCATCCAGAAGGCCACCAATCTTCTGCTTCCCTTGGCTTTGTTGTTGCCGACTGGGGTCTGGTTTTTCTCGGTCATTCCTGAGGATTCGCGAGAGTGGGTGATGGGGGGAAGCATTGCGATGACGCTTTTCATGACCCTTGGACTTGTCTGTTCGCTGTTGATTGCGGCGTATGCGTTCGTCGTTCTCAAATGGCAGAAACTGACGTTGAATGCTGGAACGGCGACATTGCTGTTGTCGTTGGCTTTCCTCGCGACTGCAGGAGCGGAGTTTGTCCGTGAAGGAGTTCGCAAGCCTTATACGATCCGGGAGTACCTTTACTGCAATTCACTTCGGCAGGATGAACTGTCTCGCCTCCGACAAACCGGACTTCAAAACGTCGACCCGTATCCAGTGCGTGAGAAATTCGAGAAGCATGGTGAGATTCTGACACACGGTGCGAAAGTCTTTCGTTTTCAATGCAGCATCTGCCATACACGCAACGGTGCCAATGGACTTGCTTCTCTCACACAAACCTGGACCGACGAGCAGATCCGCCTCAACGTCGCCCAGCTTCAAAGAACTAAGGCGTTCATGCCTCCCTTTGCTGGCAACGCTCGGGATGTGGAAGCATTGACGCAATACCTTCGCTATCTGCGAAACCCTCAGACGTTTGAAGTCTCTGCTGATTCAGGTCGTGCTGATGTTCTGGCCCGCATCAATCATTGGCTGGAAGACGTCGGAACGACTCCTGGAATTGAATTGGCCAAGCAGCATTAATTTTCATTTCGTTTTCTCTCATCACTTCAGTCGTGAGTTCGAACATGTTCCCCCTTGAGTTACCCTTCGCGACGCAGTTCTATCTGGATCTCTACGTTGTCACATTTGTGGTTCACCTGCTGCTGATGTTTTATGTCTTCGCAGGCACGTTTCATCTGGCAGTTTTCGGTGGTGCAGAAAGCACGACGGCAGCGGGCCGGATCAACGAGACGGTCCGTGACTGGCTGCCGTTTGCACTCTCAGCGGCGATCACGGCTGGCATTGCTCCTTTGCTGTTTATTCAACTGCTTTATCAGTTTGACTATTACACGGCCAACGTATTGCTGTCTCACCGCTGGATGAGCATTCTTCCGATCCTGATCGTGGCCTTCTATGGGCTATACCTGTTGAAAATGAAGCTCTTCGTCAAGACCCGTCCGTGGTTGGATCGACTTATCGCCTGTTTCGTTTTCCTTTGTATCCTTTATGTCGGGTACACGTTCAGCGAGAACCACCTTCTGAGCGTGCAGTCAAAAACTGTCTGGGCGACTCATTATGCAAGTGGACGAATCTTTTACTGGACATCGGAAATCCTTCCTCGAGTGGCGACGATCCTCGGACAGGCGTTTTCATCGACCGCGATTGTCTGGTACTGGCAGATCTCGATGCAGCAAAGACAGAAACAACAGGAAATTCCGCAAGACCTGCCTCGTCGTCTGGCGTACCTGTCCACAGCGGGACTGATTATCAGCCTGGTGGCGTTCATTTATTATTGTCTTGCTGTTTCAAAGAACTGGTATCCGGGCAATTCGACCGATGAAGCCAGCCAGCTTCTCAAACAGCCGTACATTTATTTGTATGTCTGCGGACTTTTCTTTCAGATCTGGTGGTGGGCAACGATCGCGATTGATCCACAACGGATTTCTTTCGCCAGCTGGTTCCTGGCTGGGGCGTCTGCCCTGACATTGCTGATGGGGGCGATGGTCCGAGAGCAATATCGGGTCTCGAGGATTGTGACCGATAACCTGCTCCAGTTGCATCAACATCATCTGATGGCAGAGGGGAAGTGGTTATTCCTCGCGTTTACGATCATCCATACGTTGTTGATCTGCTGGTTGATCTACGTCACGCGAAAAGCGATTCATGCATCCGTACAGCAAACCAAACGTTGACTGGTGTCGCCGACAGCCGAAACGGACAGTCAGAGAAGACCGTTTCTTGGAAACAAACGTTTGCAAAACAACGATGTTTTCATGACCTGAATTGCTGCGAGGAGATATTCGTCGGGAAAACCTTATAAAATGTCAATCGCTGAGGATAGCAACAATGGCAAGCAGCCAATTATAATAATCGGAATGCTCGCGTCGGCTGACAAAATCCATCGATCCAGGGAAGAGATAACCGCTTTCAAAGCTGGCGATCTCCACAAGCGGATGGATTCTTTGTAAAAGGACAAAGCTCTGCTTGTACTCTGGTCGAATTTATTTACATTGTTGTCGTGACGATCATCGCTACTAGATGTTCGTTAACGTGCTCAAGTTTGTGAGTGATTGCCACAAGATTGAACGTCTCGGCGGTCAGCCTGCGAAATTGAACGAGACGATCAATTCACTGGTGGTGTTGATATGGAAAAACTGCCGCGAAATGATGAACGGTCGGCAAATTTCAGCGACTGTTGATGCAACAACCACATGATGTGTGCTGACGGAAATTGACGATGCCCAAAAAGAAAACCCCGTCTCCAAAACGCTCTCAACCCTGGGAACGCGGTAAAGTCGCTGCTGGCTTTTGGAACGATCTCGAAAATCGTCGGAAATACGTCCGCTGGCTGGGGCGTACGCTCGGATACGATTCCATGTCCGACTGGTATCGACTCAAAAAGCAAGACTTCCATGCCCATTATGGCGGTGGTCTGCTCGCCAATTACTACCGCGATTCGCCACAGCTGGCGTTGTCTGAAGTTTTTCCGAAGTATCCATGGCGACAATGGCTATTTCACAGTACTCCGCAACGCTTCTGGCAGGATCCGCAAAATCGGGCCGATTACATGGAATGGCTCGGCAAGAAGCTCGGCTACAAGAAAGACAGCGACTGGTACAAAATCTCTCGCGCGGATTTTCACACCAATGGCGGTGGCGGGCTTCTGGCCAATTACTTCGGGGATTCGGTCTTCACAGCTCTGCGTGAATTCCGCCCCAAGCAGGAGTGGCTCCCCTGGATGTTCAAGACTGTTCCACAGGGCTATTGGAAGTCGGAAGACAACCGCCGTATTTATTTGAAGTGGCTCGGCAAGCAACTTGGCTTCCGCAAGAACGAAGACTGGTACCGCATCACCAAAGACGACATCACCCGTCACAATGGCGAAGGTCTTTTCATCATGTACTATCGAGGCTCCCGCATGGAAGTCCTCAAAGACCTGAAACCTGAATTCAAATGGGACGCGGTCAAGCTTCGTCGCTTCGGTCGCGATTAGTGGTGACTGTCATTCTGCCAAGCATACCGAACCGGAAGTCGCTCGGACGCCTCTGTCTGCATATCACCTCGACTCCCTGCGACCGGAGACTCTCGTGAATGCAACACTTGCTCGCCTGATGGTTTATCCCATCAAGTCATTCGATGGCTGGGAGCGAGATTCGTCGCGTTTCCTTCCTTCCGGCGCCCTGGAATGGGATCGACGCTTTGCTTTGTTTGATGAGGCTGGCAAAGTTTTTAACGCCAAACGCTCTGCTGCGATCCAGAAGATCCGCACCCGCTACGAATTCGCGCCGAACGGAATGCTCAAAGTCTTCGTGTCGACGGTCGACCAGTCGAGCGAGACGTCTTTCATTCTGCCTGTCGACTCAGAGCCTTTCGCACAGGCGATCTCCAAGCTGCTCGGGACTTCGCTTCAACTTCGCGAGAACCCGACAACGGGTTTCCCAGACGACCTTGAGGCAAATGGCCCGACGATTGTCAGCCTTGCGACGCTGCAAACCGTTGGAGATTGGTTTGGATTTGATGTCGATGAAGCGGTCAGACGTTTTCGTGCCAATCTGATGATCGAGAATGATCGGCCGTTTGACGATGATCAACTCTATGGCCCTCAAGGACAGCCGCGAACATTTCGAGTTGGCAATGTCATTCTGGAAGGTGTGAATCCTTGTCAGCGATGTGCAGTCCCTGCCCGTGATTCACAGTCGGGAGTTTCCACGACTGGCTTCCAGAAGGAATTCGCCAGGCTTCGCGAACAGTCCCTCCCAGCAGAGGCTGCTCGAGATCAGTTCAACCACTTCTACCGCCTCGCTGTAAATACGAGACGAGCGGAAACGACATCATCGCCACTGATCAGCGTCGGTGACCGGATCGAACTTGTCTGAAAACGTCGTCACAACATAGATTCCCCTCATGGAGAATTCCGCGACGACATTCGAGCCAGCGACCCCTTGCCGCATCAAGCGTCTGGTCGCCATGCATGTTCGCATTCCTCTGAAAAGGCGCGTCAAACATGCGTCATTCAGCAGGACAGAAAATGATACGATCATTGTCCGCTGTGAACTCGATAATGGCCTCGTCGGCTTTGGCGAAGGACTGCCACGCGACTACGTTACGGGTGAAACCGTTGAAGATGCCCTTCAGATCCTGCGTCAGACAAGCACTCATAGCCTGCTCAAGTCATGCTGGTCTTCGATTCCCGAAGCGGTTGATGCGATCACGAACCTTCAGCTCAATACCAGCGGACTGACGCAACCAGAATCAGTTCAAGGCCGTCATTGTTTTGGCAACGCGGCTCGGTGCGCGATCGAAGTCGCGCTGCTCGATGCGGTCTTCCAGTATTTCCAACAACCCCTGTGGAAGCTGATCGAGTCTCTCCCGGGGCTCTCGGGCCTCATCGACATCAAAGATCGCGTCCAATATTCGACCGTCATCACGACGAGCAGATTATGGAAAGCTGTCTTCACCGCGGCGGCGTTTCGGTATTACAAGTTCGCTTTTGGAAAGGTCAAACTTACCTCCAGCTCATTTCGAGACAAGCTGCTCTTATCCTGTTTGAAGACCGTCCTGGGGAAAAGTATGGACCTTCGCGTCGACGCCAACGAAGCCTGGACTCCGGACCAACTTAATCAGCGTTTCAAGACTCTCAAACGCTTTATGATCTCTGCCGTCGAACAACCTGTTCCTCATCGCGATGTTGCGTCGCTAGCCGGAGTATCAAAACGTCTCGGCCTGCCGATCGTCCTTGATGAATCACTCTGCTCGCGCGACGATGCTGAGCGTTGTATTCGGGAACAACTGTGTGACATTTTCAATCTTCGCATCTCCAAATGTGGCGGGATTATTCCCTGTCTTCAACTGGCCAAACTCGCGCATGAGGCTGGCCTTGGTTATCAGCTTGGCTGCCAGGTGGGCGAGACGGGTATCCTAACCGCGGCGGGACGTCATCTCGCCTGCAGCTTAAAAGGGATCAAGTACCTCGAAGGGAGTTACGACCGTCTGCTCGTGGCTGAACGACTCACCACTGAAGACCTGACCTTCAAACGAGCCGGCTGGGGACGACGGATTGATGGATTCGGCCTCGGAATCCAAATCGATCCTGAAGCATTGAAACGCGTGACGATCAATGAGTTTGAACTGTCTCCCAAGACAAAGGCAGGACATTAATGTTGCTGTCGGATTATCTTCCGCATGTCCGCTGGGTTGTCTTCGATGCCGTCGGTACGCTTATCGTCCCGGAGCCCTCCGTTGCCGACGCGTACCATGAGATCGCTGCACGCTTCGGAAGTCTTCTTACTCGGGACGAAATCCAGCAGCGATTCAAAACAGTCTACAAACGCCTGATGACCTCCGAGACTCGTGATCTGGCCACCAGCGAAGACATCGAACACCGCTACTGGCAGGACATCGTCGCTGAAGTTCTCGACGATGTCCAAGAACTACCTGCTTGCTTCGATGCGCTCTGGAAACACTTTACTCAACCAACCTCCTGGAAACTCATCGAAGGCCGCGGCGAACTTCTGAAAAATCTTAAACTGGCGGGGCACAACCTCGGCATGGCTTCGAATTTCGATGGCCGCCTTCACGGGATCGTCGATGGTATCCCCGAACTCAGACAAATCGACCAACTCTGGATCTCCTCCGAAGTCGGTTGGAAAAAGCCCGCACCCGCCTTCTACGAAGCGATCATCAAAGACACAGGCGTCAGGCCAGACCAGATCCTCTTCATCGGCGATGAACCGATGAACGACGTCGATGCCCCACGACGTCACGGCATGCACGCCCTCCGCGTCGACGACCTGACGTAAACCCACCTTGCACCCTTTGCCCACTTTCGCCATTATCCCCGCCGAGTATTTTTCCATTTGATCACCGGAGCCACTCGTGCCCAACCGCACTGTTACCTTCCCACATCCTCAATTCGGCGGCGAAGCCTCCCTCGGCCCGGGCAAGCCTCTCGTCTTCATCATCGGCCCATGCGTGATGGACGATGAA
>SXPC01000005.1 GCA_005778225.1 Planctomyces sp.
CCTTCAAAGCCGTGAGGCAGCAGCATGACCAGACCGCTGAGTCGTTTCCATTTCTCCTCAGCCGAGACAATGAACTGATCGATGATGACCTGAGCCGTGTTCACGAAGTCCCCGAACTGAGCTTCCCAGATCGTCAGCGCTTCGGGGTAGTCCAGACTGTATCCATACTCGAACCCGAGAACTCCGGCTTCCGACAACGGGCTGTTGTACATTTCCAGAAACGCATCGTGACGGACAACATTCTTCAACGAAATGTATCGCTCACCAGTCTTATAGTCATAGACCATTGCATGGCGGTGACTGAACGTACCACGCCCGACATCCTGCCCGGTCATCCGCAGAGGGTGGCCTTCAAAGAGCAGGGTACCGAAAGCCGTTGCTTCCGCAGCACCCCAGTCCATCGGCTTCTCGCCACGAGCCATCTCGCGACGCAGGTCCATCAGACGTTCCAGCTTCGGATGCAGCGTGAAGCCCTGCGGAAACTGAGTCTGCTTGACGAGAACATCAGTCAGTCGGTCAGCGGAAAGAGTTGTATCCGGTTCATCAGCGTCAACATAATCGCCGCCGGTGTATCCTTCCCACAGACCGGGAGCTTCCGAATGACGCTTGAAGTTCGGATCCTTGGCAGCTTCGAGTTCGACTTCAAGCTTGCTGCGACGCTGCTGGATAATCTCTTCGACCTCTTCCGGCGTGATCCCGCGCATCCCCTTGAGCTGCTTGAGATATTCTTCGTAGATCGAGGCCCGTTGCTTGATCGCGCGATACATCAACGGCTGCGTGAACTCTGGCTCATCGCTTTCATTGTGTCCATGCTTACGGAAGCAGTACATATCAATGACGACATCGCGCTTAAACTGCTTGCGGAAGTCGAGAGCCAGTCGAACGACGTGCGTGACAGCTTCCGGATCTTCCCCATTGACGTGGAAGATCGGAATTTGCAGCATCTTCGCGACATCGGTCGCATAAGTCGTTGAACGAGCTTCGTTCTCCGAAGTCGTAAAGCCAATCTGGTTGTTGATGATGACGTGAATCGTTCCGCCCGTTTGATAACCAGGCAGTTCGCTCAGATTCAACGTCTCCTGGACGATCCCTTCCCCCGCAAAAGCCGCATCACCGTGGATGAGGACGGTCAGACCTTTGGTGTGGTTGTGATCATGGACACGATCCATCTTCGATCGCATCCGCCCCAAAGCCACCGTATTGATGAACTCGAGGTGCGATGGGTTGAAGCACAAAGAAAGGTGAACTTTCTTGCCAGCAGCCGTCGTCCAGTTATGGCTGTAACCGAGGTGATATTTGACGTCCCCGCGACCGTGATACAGCTCAGGATCGGCATCGAAGAACTCGCGGAAGATATAGCGAGGCGACTTCGAGAGAATGTTCGCCAGAACATTCAGACGACCACGGTGAGCCATTCCAAAAACGATTTCCTGAACGCCGTCCGCAGAAGCCTTCTCTATACACATATCGAGCAGAGGAATCAGACCTTCGGCTCCTTCAAGCGAGAAGCTCTTCTGACCGACGAACTTCGTCTGGACGAAGTTCTCGAAGATCATCGCGTCAGACAGTCGCTTAAGAATGCGGATCTGCTCATCACGGTTCAGCTTGAGGCGATTCCCGGTCGACTCCATCCGCTCCTGCAGCCAGTTGCGAACCGTCAGCGAGTCGATGTGCATGAACTGGGCGCCGATTGAACGGCAGTACGTCGTCTTCAGCCAGTGAATCATCTCTCGCAGCGTACGTCGGTCCGGACCCCCGAACCACGTCGTTGAGAACTCGCGATCAAAGTCCTTCTCAGTGAAGCCATAGAACTCAGGCTTGAGTTCCGGCGGACTTTGTCGCTTCTTGCCCAGTGGATCAACTTCAGCAAGGATATGACCACGCACGCGGAAGTTGCGAATCAGCTGATCCAGACGTTCCTGCAGGCCCGCGACTTCCATCCGCTTGTTCTGAGCGACCATCTTCGTGCTCGGCGGGTTGAAAATACTCCTTCGAGGGAAGGGCTGAGCGTATTGAGCAGTCAGATCAGTTTCACCCTGATCGAGACCCTTGAAATACTCTCTCCATTCATCCGGCAGTGAAGATGGAGACTTCAGGTACTCCTGGTAGAGATGGTCCAGGTAGGCAAGCGATTGAGTGTTGTCCTCAAGATGAACTTCGTCGTTGCTCGGGCGGGACAAGCCCTGGGCACTCTCAGAGAGGTCGTCGTTTTCGCTGGATCGGGACGGCTGGCGTGCTTCGTGACTGAGCACGTTGCGACTTACTGTCGACATTGTCGTGGTTCTTTGCTCGAACTAGTCGGGGGGAGATGCGTGGTGGGTGCACCCAATGGATCTGCACAGGTCCATCAAGAGGACGATATTCCGTCAGGAGGGAGAGGTGATTCCATTCGATGCAGTGTTACGAGGTCAGACTACCTGCTGACCACAAGCCGAGCGCTCTCTGGCCCGACCGTCTACGGTTCCAATAATTATATCCCTGCTCTTCAAAGTGACGGAAGATTGTCCGGGTCTATTCTCGGCAAAACTGCCAATTTTTCATGAATCCCTTCTCACTGCCTGGGAAGAATGCCGGATCGCCGACATGGGGCATTAGCAAAACTGAAACGAACGCGGTCTGTCAGTAGTGAATCAAAACAAACTGGCCTGACCAGCCGAGGAAACCGGGTGTCCTGTCTGTCATCTTACATGACCGCAAGCCGAAGGATTTGGAAGATGTTGCCAAAGTTTGAACAGGAATAGTTCCTCCCGAAACAGAAAACGCGACTGTGGACTCACGTCACACAGTCGCGTCAGGAAAGATTCGTCAACCCACGTGCGGGAAATGTCAGTCCGAAGACATCGTCTCCGCATCCTGGACGTCTCTGTTACTTATAAAACGAAGACAGATCCTTCTTCAGGTCGCTCTGAGATTGCTTCTCGATATACATCATGTGGCCAGCCGGGTAGTGGCCGTAAGTGATGCGCTTCTCATAAGCCTTCGGCAGCCCGAGGTGGTTGATGGTGTGATGCACTCCCATATAAGGAGTCGCAAGGTCCATGTAACCGCAGGCGATGAAGACCTTCATGTTCGGTACTTCGTAGATCGTCTGACGCAGGCGTGGAGACAATTCGACATAGCGGTTCTCAGAGTTGTACGGCCAGGGACGAACTTTGCCCGAAAGAATCTCGTAGCTGTCTTCATTGCGAAGTTTGAAGCTGTCATAGAAATACTGTCGCAGCGAAGCGGCGAATCCTGGACCAACAAGTGCGCCACTCGGATCGAACTCCGCGTTCGCATTGTTGCCATCCCAACTCTGGGCCTTGAACCGGCCGTCATAACGACCGATGACTTCACCCTTCTCGCGGAGAAGTTCTTTGCCAAAGCGTGACATGCTGATTTTCAGATTGGCTCGGAGGATGTAATCCTTCGAGAGACCAATCATGCCGGACATGGTTTCCGCGATCGCCTCTTTCTGCTTGTTGGAAAGTGAATCGCCTTTGTGAAGTGCTGTCGAGTATTTGCCAAGCGCGAACTTCTCGACCTCTTTGACAAAAGACGGCAAATCGCTGCCGAGATCCGGATCAGTCTTGTGGTGATGCCAGGCGGTCGCAGCGAAACTTGGGAGAAACAGGACATAAGGCAGATCGTTGCTCGTTGAAGCAGACAGCGTCTGGTAATCAACAACAGGAGAAACAAGAATCAGTCCCGTGGTCGCGATGTAGTGTCGATCATACAGATAGTGAGCCAGACCTGGACCGCGGATACCGCCATAGCTTTCGCCAAGAATGTACATCGGAGAATTCCAGCGGCCACTCTTCGTCAGGTAAAGACGAATGAATTCGCCGACAGATTGAATGTCGTTCTCGAGACCGAGGAACTTGGCTTTTTCATCATCCTTCTCGGGTCGGCTATAGCCAGTAAGCACAGGGTCGATGAAAACGAGGTCTGTCAGATCAAAAAGACTGTCTGGATTGTCATCCAGAGAATAGGTCTCTGGCATGAGTTCGTTCGGCTGGAAGTTAATCTTCTTCGGCGACAACCCGCCGATGTGCAACCAGATCGAAGACGAGCCAGGACCACCATTGAAGCAGAAGGTAATCGGACGCTTGCTGCTTTCAGCGACGTCCTTCTTCAAATACTCTGTGTAGTAGATTGTGGCTTTCGACTTGCCATCATCGGTCGTCACAACGATCGATTTGACAGCAGCAGCAAAGGGAATCCTCTGGCCAGCAAGCGAGATCTCACTGTCGAACGTGTTGCCTTGCTGTTTGGGTTCTGTGGAATCCTTGTCGGTTTCGATTTTGCCCATCTCGACAGCGGGCTGATCTGACTTCTTCTCGTCTTCTTTCTTTTCAGCTTTGGATTCGTCCTGGGCATAGACAGAAGGCAGGGAGGAAACCCCCAGTGAGACGAGCATAAGGGCGAGAGAACAGCGGAGAACAAGGCTGGGCAATTTAGGCAGGCGGAGCGTCATGCGGTTGGGTCTCTAATCAGGGAAGGAAATCAAAGAAGTATTTGAGCGCGTTGCGACTTCATCGAGTTTTCATTGAGTTTAGATGGTTGACCAGTGTGATTTCGAGTTTAATTAGGCAGACTGGGAAGGATTTTTGCGAAGTCGGGATTGTCCAGACATTTCAGTAGCCAGTGATTTAACGTGAAACTGCAGTGCAAAATGGTAGATGAGCAGATGACATGGCTTGGCAAGCTGATTCTGCTGACGATCATGTCGCTCGTACTGGTAGGGAAGTGGAGTGGCGTTTCGGCATCACGCGATGGGCTCAAAGCCGGCGTCGATGACATTGTCGCGACGTATCGCAATCGCCTCGAACCGCTGAAGACCGATTTGAAACGCGAGGTCTTTCGCCTAGGTTATGACCAGATCGAAGAACCGGGACAGCCATTGCCCAAATCGGAAGCCTGGATCATCTCACAGTACGTTCTCGCGCCGATTGTCGTCACTCAGCAGGATCTTGATCAGGTGACGCTGGTCGACTGCCTTTCTCCGACACAGGTGGAGAAGACAATGTCTCGGACCGATGTCGACGTAATCAAGAACTATGGTCAGGGCGTGATCCTGGTGGCACCGAAAGGCGGCTCACGATGATCGGTTGGATCAGCACGGGATGTGCTGTCCTGATGGGAGTCCTGCTGTGTCTGGCACTCTTGCCGCCCATGCAGCGCGGTCGACTCGGGTGGTCGCTGGCGCTCGGGCCACTTGTCGGGGTGTCGTTAAGCTCGTGTCTCCTCTTCCTGCTGATGATGGTCGCCGATGGACAGCCATTGTGGGTGTTGCTGGTAGATGGATTGGTGAGTGTAGGAGTCTCGGTGGGTGTGGGGATGCGGTGGGGAGGGAGAATCTCAAATGGAATTAGTGAGCCTTTATCTGCAGTAAAAACCGCCTCATCAATCTCACTCATCGCACTGGTCTGCTTGATAGTTTCTCTAGGGATGATTGGGGCTGAATGCTGGAACCATCATCGCGTGCGGCCAGATGGCTGGTGGGATGCGGTGATGATCTGGAATGTGCGTGCGAAGTTTTTCGTACGCGGGACGTTTGGGCTGGCTCATGATTTTCAGGTCGATCCGATGGGACACGGCGATTACCCGCTGATGCTACCATTGTCGGTCTCACGAATGTGGGGCATCGAGGGGATCGAACATCCAAGTGACCCGCTGGTGATTCAGGGCATCTTACTTGTGTCGCTGGTGATGTTGATCGTTGTCCTCGCCACTGAACGAGCCGGCCTGATGTGGGGAGCGACAGTGGGGCTGGTGATGTTGTCGTGGTCGGCGTATGGGGAACAGTTGAGCTGGCAGATTGCGGACATTCCGTTATCTGCATTTCTGCTGGGCACCTGTGTCGCGCTGACGAAAGCGGCGAGCCAACGAGAGAAAGAAGCCTTCCTGTGGTGGCTGCTGATGTCTGGATTTCTAGCAGCTTCGTCGGCGTGGATGAAGAATGAAGGCCTCGTCGCGATGGGAATCGCTGCGTTGATCGCCGGATTCATTTCCTGGCGTCGAGGGATGATGGCGACGGGAGTGATCACCTTTATCAAAGGCGCAGGGCCTGTGTTATTGGTCCTCGGACTTTTCAAACTGCTCTATGCACCGCCTTCTGATCTACTGGCAACGCGGACGGTTTCCATGACCGAACTGATCACTGATCCGACGCGTCATGAGATGATCTGGAAGTTCATCGAATTTCTATTGTGGCAGAAAGCATGCTGGCCAGTGTGTCTACTAGTCGCGCTGGTGGTCGTTGGCGTCATGACGAGATGGCGAATATCAGTCGCCGGAACGGTGATTGCGCTGGTGTTTATCGTCGCGTTAACGGGCAGTTATTACCTTGCCTATCTAACAACGCCACATGATTTGGACTGGCATCTGGGCACGTCGATTCATCGACTCGCGCTGCAGGTGTGGCCACTGGTCGTCTTGTGCGCGGTGGGGTTTGAAAGTCGTCAAAAAACGACCGTCAATTGAAGATCATTCCGAAGCGGGAATTCGAACCCGGTAAGCAGGCTGATCTAGAATGATCGACTGTGGAAACTGATTAATCGACAGATAGAGAAACTCACCCTCAGGAATGTCCAGGCTCAGCCGACCACTGATGATTCTCGGATGTGAGAACGGATTTGCCACCTGTCCTTTCAGGTCTCTACCTGTGATAACTCCCAGGACTGCCCCTAGAGGATACCCATGACGGTACTCGACGGTCACTCCATCTGGTCCTGACGAAACCTCCCGGTCCTTCGCTCGAATCTTGACACGACCATCGACCTTGATCTCTGTCGGTCCGCCAGACAACTGATCGCTACTTGAATCAACCCATGTCTGAACCGGAAAAGGCGCTAGTGTTACTGCTTCCATGCTCGGCTGCGAAACAATAGGCTGAATCGAGTCATCACGTGGGCTGATGGCAGCCAGCCACGCCAGCCATTCGAGTTGAATCGTCGAGTCCTTCAACAAGGGCTCAGTCAGTTCCTGGAGAACGCTCTCCCAATTCGAAGACTTCAGGCAACGTGAAAGCGCGTCACGGTATTGTGGATGCAAACTCAGAAATTGGCACAGCGCCCAACTGTCCGCATAAGGCTGGCCATCACGTCGACGGTAACTGTCGGCCTGATAAGCAAGGATCCACGGCAGCGTCGAGGTGCGATCGGCCTGATTGGCTTCCTGCAGTTTCGTAAAGTGATTCCATCCAGGTAATTGACGCGGATCGCGTGGCCATGCGGTTAACTGAATTCTCAATGTCGCTGTATCAATAGTGTGTGTCGCAATGTACTCGGCGATGCCTTCATGAAACCAGAGCGTCCCATCACCTTGAAATTGCGAAACAGCCATCATCCGAGCATGCGTTGCTTCATGGAGAAAGAGGTGACGCGTGTAATACTCTGTTTCCTGTACACGAATCCACACCCGGTCTTCCAGCTGAAGCCCATGAGGAACCGCAGCGCCATCGCGCGGTAGCAGATTGAGTCTCTTGAATGGCTCAACCTTCTCCATGATGAAGACAACCCAGGTCGGCGCCTTCGTCATTGGTCCAAACGTCTGATCCCACGTCACAATCAATGCAGGAGCGGTCTCAATGATTGGCTGCAGCTGATCGACACGCAGGTCAGAGATGAAGATGAAGGGAGCAGCGTCAATCCGAGACAGCCCGTGCTCATCGAGAGTCTCTTCGTCAGGCAGTTCGACCGGCTTCGGTTTGGCTGGCATAGCAGCTGAAGTCAAAGAAGGCGTATCAGAAGGTGAGGGTGCAAGAGGCTCCGATTGAGTGAACCGCTCGTCAGGAACTTGTGTCTGACTGGCTGAGGATGCTGCTTGCTTTGCAGGCGCAGTCTGCGTTGGCGACGCAGGACAACCAGCCAGGAAAGCAAAGATGCCAACAACGACAGGGACCCGCCATTTCAGAAACTGGCATCGACTCAAGTGATGTATTCGCATGAGGATACGGCGTCCTGACGATTGTATTCGGCGAAATTGCCCACATCTGGCTGAAATTTACCCGATATGATTGACGATGAATAGGGGGACGATATAATCTCACCTTCCCTCGTGCGGGGACTGAGGATTCTGACGCAACTTGTGTCGGCATCAGCAGATGAAGCACTTGGGGCCGTAGCTCAATTGGTTAGAGCGCAGCCCTGTCACGGCTGAGGTTGCGGGTTCGAGCCCCGTCGGCCTCGCTCGGCGAAAGCCAAGCGTTGATAAAACCTCGCGAAGTTTCTGACTTCGCGAGGTTTTTTTTATGCGCAAGAAAAAAGACTGGAACTCAAAGCACGCGGAGTTGAGCAGAGGACACAGAGTCTGAACTCTTCTATTAATTCACCACCTCTTTTTTCTTCACGTCGCATCTCAGCGCCTTGGCGTTGAAAAAAATGTCTTCTCTGCGACCTCTGCTCAACTCTGTTCCCTCTGCGTTCCAGTCTCTCTGGGCTTTATGACACCCCAATCCGAAACGGCTGAGAACATTTCGGGCATTTAATGACTTTGCCCTTCTTCTCAGGCCTGTAACGGATCATGGCATTGCAACTGGGGCAATAACTGATCGGGCGAGTATCAACCTTTGGCGTCTCCTCTTCATGCGTCTCAAAGACGGGCATCTCAGGTGAAGAGTCGGTGGCCTCTTCTTCCTCAAGCTTGGCTGCGTCACCTTTGGGGGTAATCAGAATGTCAAAGGGAACGTCTTTATCACGTTCTGCATAAAGGTCCATGGCAGGTTTGACGGGGGGAGGTTCCGGGATCGCGGCTGCGGGAAGATCGATCTCGATGGCGTCATCGGATGTGGACGTTGTTGAGGCCTGTGGGGATAGCGGTACGACTTGTGGTGATATGGTGGTTAGAGCGGTTGCTGGAATGCCTTTCCCGTCTGCGATTGAGAAGCGAATTTGCTTCACATCGACTTCCATGCGAAGCATCAACTGAATCATCTCGCTGACAAGAAAGGCAAACGCAGCGTAGAGAATCGTCGTGAATGCAGTCGCGATGGAAGTGACGATGGCAAAGCCCAGATTTCCCGCCACTCCAGGCCCCAGCTGCGGTGCGATTGGCAAAAACGGTAACGCCGCAGAGCCAAGCGTGGCGAGCAGACCTAACAAGAGGATGGCAAACCCCACCCAGCGGAAGAACGTCGAGATGTTATGCAGCGAGATAATTTTACGGCGCATACGAGACCTTTGATGTCAGACAGGGATGTGTCTTTCATCTTAGGCAGATCCAGGGGGGAGATTGCAAGCAGTTTGAGAAAGGAAACAAGAGATGTGCGAATGCGGTGGATTTTGTGAGACTGCAGGCGTGGGTAGAAGTCGCAGAATTCCCTCATCCGTCGACGAAGCGTCGCCCCTCCCCGAGGGAGAAGGGGCAGAATGAGATGATTACTCATGCAGATCAATCAGCAGTTCCGTGCGGCCGTCTTTCGTCAGCGCTAACGGCACCCAGGCAAGAGAGACTTCATCAACCTGGATGTCGGTCTTTCTCGGGCGAATCGGATAATCCTCTGCAGGGAGGTCCTCGGCTTTGGTAAGTGCCTGATACTGAGCAGTCTCGGCGTTGAATTCCTCTTCGAGTTCGTGGAGCTTCTCGATGAGGATGTCGCGGTCTTCCTCCGCACGGGACACGTCCCCTCGCTCCTTGCCGATCTTGGACGCATTCCGAATCGTCGTCCCTGCTTTCGAAACATTGCTGGCCGTAACGACCTTCTTTCCGAAGAGGGCACCCAAAACGGAGGTGCCGAACGAAATCGCCGTATACATCGATTGGGAACTCGCCTGCTCCTTCTGGACGGCGACCTTCTCATCGGCTTTGCGAATGCGATCTTTGAGCGCATCGATCTTAGGAGCGTACTTCATGCGCAACTTCTCGATCTGCAGATCGCGTTCTTCGCGATGAAGCTGCACGAGATGCTGACGGAAGTCAGCCTCAGACTGGTCAGGATCGGAGTATTCTTTGTACTCAGGGGAGAAGATCAGGTGCAGCGTCTTCTCGCGATAGAGGAAGTTCTTGAGCTCCTTGTGCCATCGCGTATAACTGGTCGGCTTGAGAAGATCGGGGAGCAGATCGATGGCGTGAGCCTGCGGATCGAGAGTATGTTCAAAATCAAGGGTCTGGCAGGACAGCGAACTGGCCTCGTCCCACAGCGATGCGACGATTGAATCATCAATCATGTAGAGAAGACAGAAGTCACGCCAGAGGTCGACCTTCGATTTCGTGTCGACATAGTGAAGCTTGCCACGGCCAAAGATGCCAGTCCGGTACGCGAGGTGACTCCCCGAGGGAATCGGTTTCAACGCAGTGAATATTCGCTGAGAGATCGCATTCGGGATCAGTGGCGGTTCCGTCGGTGTCGTCTCGCTCAGCAGCGACGCATGGTCTGCAGGCGAAGGAGCAGCGAAGACCGGAGGTGCAACAGGAGCCGGCGAACTGGGATCGACGGGCGCCTTACGAGGAGCCATCAGTTTGATGATGTGGTTTCGCGTCATCGGGCCACGCAGATAGCTCAAGCACCAGCGTGTCTGAAAGACCGTTGGTTCCGCCTCATGAACATTGTGCATGAGGAAAACCCGCTTGCCCAGGGCAGACAGGGTCGCATCCATCTTACTGCGATCGAATGGATTTCCAGCATGGGTCGAAGCCCCTTCAAGGCCATCGAGAACGCGGGCTTTATCTCGTTCGGTTTGCAGACGTCCGATAAACCAGGTGCCGGTGTTCGAAAGACCTTTGTAATCCAGGTCAACAGGGTTCTGAGTCGCAAGGACGATCCCCAGGCCAAACGCCCGAGCCTGCTTGAGCAGCGTCAACATCGGCTGCTTGCTGGGCGGGTTGGCGGTCGGCGGGAAGTAACCAAAGATTTCGTCCATATAAAGGATCGCGCGCAGACTCGATGTTCCCGGCTGTGAACGGACCCAGGCAAGAATCTCGTTGAGCAGGATCGTGACAAAGAACATCCGCTCGGTGTCAGACAGATGAGCGATCGACATGATGCTGATGCGCGGCTTGCCAGTCGGCGTCATCAAAAGTTTTCCGACGTCGAGAGCATCCCCCGTCATCCACGCAGCAAAACTGGGCGAAGCCAGCAGATTATTAAGCAGCATCGCCAGGCCCATGCGATCTTTCTCGGGAAAGATCGATTCGAGATCCATGTAGCCGATCTTGTCGAACCCGGGAGACTGAACTGCCTTGATCAATCCAGGCAGCGAAAGATCCTGCCCCTGCTGCCAAGCTCTGCTGACGATGTTAGAAAGGAGAATGTGTTCACGCGAGCGAATCGGATCCGCGTCGATACCAAGCAGCGTCAACAAGCCAGACACGGATGCAGTAACACGTTCGCGAAAAGCATCCACATCCTGGAGGATCTTAGCTGATGGGGCAGTGAAAGAACGAAGGACCGTAATCGGCAAACCAGAATTTGAGCCGGGCGTGTAGATCGCGACATCGCAGGAGTCTTTGAACATCCGGATGCGTTCGCCAGTCTGGTCCCATTCTTCCAGTCCGGACTTCCAGCGGTCAGCGATGGTCTTGGCATATTCATCAGCGGTCTGGCCAGCACGGGTCGCTTCGTCGGCGTCGATCCAGGGACTGAAGCTTTCCGCAGAAAGATCAGGAAACGTAAGCATCAGGTTGCCCAGATCCCCCTTCGGATCAATGGCGATGACGGGAATATTATCGATCGCCGCCTCTTCGAGCAGCGACAGACACAACCCCGTCTTGCCCGAGCCGGTCATGCCGACACAGACAGCGTGAGTCATCAGATCTTTAGAATCATACAGAACCAGATCAGGCTGGACGGAGCGGTTCGCCAGGTCATAACTCCGGCCAAGATAGAAGACGCCGAGTTTCTCGTAAGCAGAGACGTTTGCATTGGGCGTAGTCGAGCCAGACAAAGAGGCGGTCGGCGAGGGCATGTCGAAGGGAGTCCCGTCAAGGTGAGTCGGACGTGAGGTGTATTCTCCCGATAGTAATGCAGGGGCGAGCAGATGGGAAAGTCCAATTGAGCCAACTTCGCACCCAGCCTTCTCGACCATCGATTAGTTCAAATACGCCCTGTCCGGCCCCTTCCAGGGCGGAAGATGCTGCACTTTCTGCTTGGCAGTATCGCTCGCGCCGAACTTCCAGAAGTCATAAAACGGCGTGAGATCATGCTTCACTTCTTCTGAGAACATCACCAGCCACAAATCCTTCCGCTCCTGCAGAGACTTGGGCTTCTGATCTTTAGGAATCTTCTGATACTTCGCAAAGACGTTCTTAAACGGCTGCCACCCGAACTGCTCTTTGAGTTCCAGATAAGGAATCAATCGCGCAAATGGATCATCAGTATCTCCTTTCGCTTGAAACTCTTTGACCTTCTTGATCCGTTCATCCAGATCGATTGCATCATGCTGACGCGCCTGCGGCAAGATCGAGTTGAAGTTGTAGACAGAGAACAGGTTGACCGTTACTTCTCCCAGTCCGTCCCAGGTCCATTCCGGCTCCTGATGGTTATGTCCCAGTTCATGGAATGCCCCCCAGTTCCCTTTCTGCAGCAACTCGGGCAGATTCATCATCTCCTTGGCCTGCGGGAGAAACGCCATGATCGGATAACCCGCGTGCATATACCCGGCGCTGATCTGCTGATCGAAGGTGAAACGCTCCGGTGACGTGCGGTCATAAGGAATCGCAGCCAGTTCCGCATCAGCGTCCATAATCTTGTTCCAGAACGTCATTAACTCCTGGGGATTTTCCAGTTGAACAATGTCAGCCGTCGGGACCGTAAAGATCAACTTATCAGAACCGACTTCTGCCCACGGAGCAGCATAAGTCCGTTCGACTTTCCACTGTTCCGACGTCGTCTCCCCATGCACGTATCTCGGGGCTTGAACCGCGTTGGCAACTTTCATCTGAAATGGCTTGAGCGAACACTCTTCGGGAACCTCCAGGTAAATCAATCCCCCGAATGCCGAGGCGATCTTCATCACGTTCGACGTCACATCAAACGTCCGAGTGACTTCCGGCGCCCGTTCCCATTTGTCGAGATGCCACAGCTTGTCTTTGTGTGTCCCGATTCTCAGCTTCAGTTTTGATTTCGTCGCATCGTCAGGCACGGTAACCGTGATGACATCCCCAGCCGAGGCATACAGTCCGGTTGAATGCCAGCGAACGGTCTTCGGATCAATCTTGATCGTCTTCTCAACACGTGGAGCAGACTTTGGCGGTATGCCAGGGAAAAACTCCGCCATAGGCGATGCCACGATCTGCTCGACAGGCAGGTTCTGCACGCGATTCGTCGCAACAGTGACGGCAATTCTCGCCAGCGGATTCTGATTCGTAATCTTGTTCTGCTTCGATGGAATGACCTCCTGCCCGCCAAACTGTTGAGCCAGCGCGCTCTTCAGCTCCGGCATGAAGTCGGGATCATCCGTCGGCAGAATCTCGACGGTCTTCAACAAATTATAAACGGCGTTGTTCAGAGTCACTTTCGGGATCTCTTTCGCCGGTGTCGTCCGCAGCAACGTCAATGCGGCCAAGGCATGTGTCGATGGAGACTCGGGAGCAATCGCTGGCGGTGTCTCGTTGTTGCTCCACACGAGTTCGGTATGCCACAAAATACCGGCCGCTCTGGCAACGCGGTTGCCCGGGAACTCCGTAGCAATCGTCCGCTCGTTATTGCCTTCCTTCTGGGCCCAGCTCCAGCTCTGACCGGCGAGAATCACCCCGCCACCCTTTCTGGCGAACGCAACGAGCGCAGAAGTATCTGCTTCGGTAAGTCCATAAGGCGTCCCGACAACGAGATCCATCCCTTCCAGACCTGCTGGAATTTTCTTGGTGATATCTCGGATCGCGAACCCCTTCTGGCTCAGCGTCTCTGAGAGCCCCTTGCAGTCCCATGTCCCGATCTTCAGAGACGACTGACGATCGGGCGTCGACTTGGCAGCCCATAAAAACAGCTGCTTGAGAATCGCACCCGTATCAGCGTGTTCGAGTTGCTTGGGATCGAGGTAACTTTCTTTGCCCATGACCACCAGTCGCCCGCGACCAATCGTCCCCGCCGCGATCACCGGCATCGCCTCATCATCCGCCGTTTCCGAAAGAACGACAAACGCATTCTTCCCATAGACAGAAAACAAAGACGCAAACTTTGGCAGAAAGCACGTCTTCGCATCACCCAGAATTCGCCCGCGATCCGACGCCGCGCTGACATTGACTATCAGCATCAACAAAACCACACCCAGGGTTCGCAACCACATGGCATTTCCAATACGCATTTATCGACTACCTGTCAGCTTCATGATCAGATCAGCACAATGAGTATCCCCATGGCGGTTATAAGATTACCCCGGTTTCGAGCAGCCTGTGCGAAGGCAATGCATCCATTTCAGCAAAAAATCAGCCGCAAGTTTCGCCAATTGCGCGAACTTTGCGGCTGTGAGCGCGACGTCATCTGACGAACTTCAGTTGGCGACCAGCTGAGCGGCAAACTGGCGTCGATATTCTCGCGGCGTCGTTCCTCGCAGTTCACGGAACCGTCGATTGAAATTCGACACGTTGTTGAAACCAGACTCCAGACAGACATCAATAATGCTGTCTTCCGTGTCCACCAGAAGTCGACACGCCAGCCCGATACGCAATTCATTGATGTATTGCGTGACCGTTCGCCCCGTTGAACGCTTGAAGAATCGGCTGAAAGCAGACGGATTCATCCGCGCCCGCTCAGCCAGAGTCAGGTGGTCGAGTTCAGGATCCCGCAGATTCTGATTGATATACTGACAGATATTTTGAATGCGCGTTTCGGTCCGCTCATCGAAACGAGGAGAGAAGCCTTCACTTGCCAGAGTCAACGACGATTCCACTTCCGACATCTGCCTGAGCAGAGAAATCAGACGCAGAATCCGTGTCGGGCCATCGTCATGAATCATTTCGATCATGATCGTGCCCAACTGGGCCGCTTCTTCCGGAGGAAACCACAGCCCCAACTGAGACCGACGCAGCATCGACTTGATCGACGCAAACTCCGGCAACTCGAAGAACGTCGGGCCGAGAAAGTCCAGGTGAAACTGAATCACCGCAGCCGGGTGTCGATCGAACCGCTTACCCAGGTACTGATCCGACTGCCAGGTATGAGGCAGGTTCGGCCCGATGAAGACCAGGTCATGATTCGTATAAGGGGAGACATTGTCCCCCACGATCCGTGTCCCTGACCCGCGCTCCACATAGGTGATCTCCAGCTCGGGGTGCCGATGCCACTTCGCGGGCGTACGGATCTCCGTGCGATCAAAACACCGGAACGAAGTCCCTTCGGGACGAATCAATTGCTCGAAGACTGGCTTCATGAATCTCTTCAATCTGTATTATCTGAACCAGCAGGAACTCTGCATCCAATATGCGTGCTAATTGAGTACCAGTCAATACCCGACCCATGTTCGAGCCAATTTTACCAAGTTTCAACGACAGGCAAAAATAGTCGCTCCCACTGGAAAACCCGACAACTACAGCTTCAAAACACAAAACGAAATCGAGTCGCAAATTGAATTCGCGAGTTCGGTCAGTGTTGAAAAAAGTATCAGACATGCCACGAAATAAGGCTTCCCATCGCATCCACATCTGTTGAATTCATTAGGTCATCACTGGTGCGTTCAGGTAGTCATGGTATTTTATATGCGCAAGAATCATTCCCTCGTGCGCCTTTGTAATAGTCGATATGGAATTATCTGAACATGAACTGAAATGGCATACTGTCTGCAACGGGAGCCGAAAGGCCATGTTTTGTCGAGCAATAAGGTAACGGCTGATCACTGGGCAAAACAGACTGGTACTTTAATTGCATAATTTTATTGATTAATGAATATCAGGGCGAATATTCTCTCAATACCATCGCTCGACAGGCAAGATTTTGTTGATGCGTTCCAAGTCTCATTTAAAATCATCACTCATCTCACTTCTATTCTTTTCGGAGGCCTCATGTCAAAAACTCGTCCTCTCTCTCCCGGTCGCTCTGGATTTACGCTCATCGAGCTCTTGGTTGTCATCGCCATTATCGCGTCTTTAGTCGCAATCCTTCTGCCTGCCGTTCAACAGGCTCGCGAAGCCGCCCGACGCAGCAGCTGCAAAAATAACCTCAAGCAACTCGGCCTTGCCATCCACAACTATCACGACACCTTCAACGTATTCCCGGGAAACACGGGCGTCTCAGGGACCTCCGATACCGGTCCTCGTGGCGTTTCCTGGTTCGTTCACATTCTTCCCAACCTCGAGCAAGGCCCGGCTTACGATCAGTTTGTCTTCGTCGACTCCGACCACAGTGACCAGCACTCTGTCAACCGCAGCTGGAACATCATGTCGCAGCTTCGGGTCCCCATTCTCAACTGCCCGTCCAGCCCCATGCCAAGTACTCGCAATCACACGACTCATACTGCCACCCGCGCTTTGGGTGCACCTAACACCATCACTGTCCAGGTTCCTGAATACGTCGGTATCGCAGGTGGATACTTCAATCCCGTGAACGGCGACGAGTGGGGATTCGCCGGTAATAGCAGTACACAAGTCTGGACCGGCTACGGCTGGATGATGGACCGCGGTATCATCAACATCTGGAACAACAATCTGCCACCAGTCAAAATGGCCAGAGTCACAGATGGCCTGAGCAACACGATCGCCGTCGGTGAGCACTCCAACTACATGATGGCTATCGACGGAACACAATCCGACGCCCGGCCTGGCAATTATGTCGGCGGCGCATGGCATTCAGGAGCAGGCTATTGGGGGGGATGGACAATGAATGTGACCATCCCACGCTTTCCTAACAACAGCATTTTTTCTGGTAACTACACACAACAGTGGAACTACTGTCTCCACAACGGACTTCGCTCTGCACACAAAGGGGGCGTGCAAGTTCTCATGGGCGACGGAGCAGTCCGCTTCCTGTCTGACAACATGGACTTCAGCAAGACTTACATGGCTCTGCTTCAGCGCAACGACGGGGCCGTCGTGGGCGAGTTCTAATTGGTCGGTTCATTGGACACATCTCAAGCGAACTCCCTCTTTGGAAACTCACTCATGAATCGAAACCTTCTTCACTCGTTGACGCTCATTATCCTCACAATATCCGCTGGATGCAGCGGAAGTGACAAGCCACCAATGGGCGAAGTCTCCGGAACAATATCAAATGCCGGAACTCCCGTTGTCGGTGCATTGATTGAATTCGTTCCTCAAGACGGACGGCCGTCCATGGGGCAAACTGATCAGAGCGGCAAATACACCCTTTATTACGCTTACCAGGAACCCGGTGCGAAAATAGGTCTTCATAATGTCCGAATGTCGTCAGGTCAAACTGCAACTGAAGCCAATGATGACGCCGCTCCCCGTAAGCCGATGCCGAAACCAAAGTCAGGTAAAGAATTCCTCAGCCTTGGCGAGAACATTGAAGTCAAAGCTGGCAAAAACATCTTCGACTTCGACGTCGCAAAGCTCAGTGAATGACTCCTCATCAATTGATTGCCAGCAGCCCCAGTCGCTGAAACGATTGTACAAATCAATTTGACACCTGTGCCTTGAGTCTCTCAAGACCAGGTGTTTTGGACATTCTGTTCCTTCATTCTAATTCTCTTCATCTGGAGCCAACATGTTCCCGCCACGTCCAGCCAGAAATCGCACTGGCTTTACACTGATCGAGTTGCTTGTTGTCATCGCCATTATTGCCATGCTCGTTGCAATTCTCCTTCCTGCAGTTCAACAGGCGCGAGAAGCTGCTCGACGCAGTAGCTGCAAAAACAATCTCAAGCAACTTGGTCTGGCCATTCACAACTACCACGACACCTTCAGAGTCTTCCCCGCCAATGTTGGTGAAACCGTTGCACAGCGTCGTGGTGCCTCATGGTTGACCCTTCTGCTCCCGAATATGGAGCAAGGTCCTGCTTACGATTCCATGGTCTTCACCGATCAGGACTTCACCGACCAGGGTTCTCAGGGGCTCAACCGAAACTGGCGTGTCGTCTCTCAGCTGATTGTTCCAAACCTCAACTGCCCGAGCAGCCCTCTCAACAAGACTCGTAATAACACAGCTGGCGCTCTTTCAGTCAGCCAGCTTGGTGCACCGGCTACCTACCCGGTTCAAGTTGCTGACTACGTCGGCATCATGGGCATGTACTATTTCCCTTCATCGATCGCAGCTCAACAGACCACTCCAGGGGCACGCACGCCATCAACATGGACCGGCTATGGTTGGATGCAGTATGAAGGTGTCATCGGTGCATGGAACTCTGGCCTGGGGCCAATCGACATGGCTGATGTCTCCGATGGTCTGAGCAACACATTAATCGTAGGTGAACACTCGTCAGAAACAGTCGATCCCATCAGCGGTACACGCATCGATTCACGCCCAAGCAACTATGTCGGTGGGGCCTGGTCTGCTGGTCCAAGTACCTGGGGCGGTTGGACGATGAATATCACCGTCCCACGCTGGCCAATCAACTCTGTCGATATAGCTGGAACGAGCCTCGACACGGCAGGCTATGCTCTCCACAACGGTCTCCGCTCTGCACACCAGGGTGGTGTTCAGGTCCTGATGGGGGACGGAGCAGTTCGTTTCTTGTCTCAGAACATTGATTTCAACACAACCTACATGGCTCTCTGCAGCCGACGCGACGGCACCGTCATCGGCGAATTCTAGTCTGCTTCTGGTTCCACCATTCAATGCGTCAGCCGTGTCTTCCGATGCGGCTGACATCATATACGCTTCTTGAATTTATTCGCAGGCCCATACTCCAATTAAGGTTCTCCACCATGACTCGTCAAATGACTGCCATGGCCATGCTGGCAATCGCCTGCCTGGCAGTTGGCTGTTCTCAGGGTGATATGCCCGATCTCGGCAAAGTCACCGGTTACATTAAGAACGGCGATCAAGCCATCGTCAATGCCACGATCGAATTCTATCCCGCTGCGGGGCGCCCATCAGTCGGACGAACTGATAGCAAAGGACGCTTCGAACTCGTTTTCGACGAACACAACCGTGGAGCCGCCGTGGGGCTTCATACCGTCAAAATGACCTCAGGCGATCCTGTCCCCAGCGATGAAGATCCCAATGCCCCACCGAAGAAAATGCCGAAGCCCAAAGAAGGCACCGAAGCAGTCGTCATCGCTGAGAATCTCGAAGTTAAGCCAGGCAAAAACGAGTTCACGATCGATATCTCGAAACTCAACTAATTGATTTGGGCAGCAACTCACTTCAACGAATCAACCCGTGTCAGCATTCCGGCTGGCACGGGTTATTTCATTAACTCGACATGTCACACTTGTCCAAAATCAGCATCCTGCTGTCGAAGAACGCTCTTGCTGATACCGGCTTTGCATGGGACAATCATGACTCCAATTCAACGAGTCATCCTTTCTCCTGAAAGCCCTCCCCATGGCAGCCATCAGCATCTTCGAGATGTTGAAAATCGGCATCGGTCCTTCCAGCTCTCACACCATGGGACCCTGGCTCGCCGCCTCGCGATTTTTGAATGAACTCGGCTCCGAGAAACTGCCACGCGTCACCCGCATTCAGGTCGACCTTTTCGGTTCTCTGTCCAAAACTGGCAAAGGCCACGGTACCGACATCGCCGTCCAACTCGGCTTATGTGGACATGATCCCAAAACGATTCCAGTCCCGCTCGTTCGCGACCAGATCAAGCAGATCAAACAAGACGGGACTATCTGCCTCAATGGCCAACACACGATCCCCTTTACACGCGATAAAGACATCCTCTTCCGCAACGAACAGCTCCCCTACCACCCTAACGGCATCTCCCTGACCGCCTACGCTAGTGACGAAGTCCTCCTCACCGAAACCTATTATTCCGTCGGCGGAGGCTTCATCGTCAAAGAAGACGAGACGGCTGCTAATCATACGGTGACGCTTCCCTACCCCATCGATTCCGCCGCAGATATGCTTCGCTATTGTCGCGAACAATCGACGACGATCTCCGGAATCGTCCGTCAGAACGAACGCACCTGGCGAAACGATGAACAGATCGACCACGATCTCGGCGCCATCCGCGATGCCATGGTCCACTGTATCCACCGCGGCTGCCAGCATGAAGGCATCCTCCCCGGCGGACTCAACGTCAAACGTCGCGCTGCTCTCACTGCCCAGAAACTCCTTGGTCAGCCAGTCCCCGAAGACATCGAGACCTTCTTTCAATTGGTCCGCGCACAATCGCATGACTTCCAGCGCGTCCTCGATTGGGTCAGCTGCTTTGCACTCGCGGTCAACGAAGAAAACGCCGCCTTTGGACGTGTTGTCACCGCACCCACCAACGGAGCAGCTGGTGTCATTCCTGCTGTGCTTATGTACTCACTTTGCTTCTGCACTCACGATGAAGACATGATGCGCAATTTCCTGCTCACAGCAGGGGAAGTCGGCTGCATCTTCAAGAAAGGCGCGACGATCTCCGCCGCCATGGGGGGATGCCAGGCCGAGATCGGCGTCTCCTCCGCTATGGCCGCCGCTGCCCTCACCGAAGCCCTTGGCGGAACCCCCTCTCAAGCCGCCACCGCCGCCGAAATCGCCATGGAACACCACCTCGGCATGACCTGCGATCCCATCGGCGGTCTCGTTCAGGTCCCCTGCATCGAACGCAATGCCATGGGCGCGATCAAAGCCATCACCGCCGCCCGCATGGCCTTGCACCGCGAACCCCTCGACGCCAGAGTCTCCCTCGACGACGTCATCCGCACCATGTGGCTGACCGCCCTCGATATGAACTCTAAGTACAAAGAAACCTCAGAAGGCGGACTGGCCCTTCAGATTGCCGTCAATGTCAGTGAATGCTGAACGCTGTAATGACGATTTTCTGCCCAATTGAGACAATTTTCCCAAGTGATCCGTGTCATGGTCTTGGTAAAATACAAAAGCCTTCGCCAAAAAACTGGACTGTCCAGTGACTCTGCTGAATCTGATTCATTCGCCCGGTAAGTGATCCAGCGCCCCGTTGATGCAGGAATTGGCCACGTTTTCGTGGCATTACTGACTTCTCTCGATTTCAAACGCGCGATCAAAAGCCATCGCCGCTTCGTTAAAAATCAAGGCTTCGCTATTAATGTAAAAAATGAAAGCTGTTTTGCGCAAGATCTCATTGATGCGTTGATGTTTTCAATTTATAACCTACACACGGTCTTGTCTTTGTTATGATGGGGGCACAATGATTCCGTGCCCGACATTCTGACTTGTTGCTGTCCACGACTGCTCTCCAGCCAGCGGCGAACTCCGCATCGGCTTACTTGAATACGCATGCCTGAGAGGTTCATAACGCCCATGTTGACGACTCAATTGAGATGGCTGTCGGCTGCCCTTGCTGCCATCACGCTGGTTTCCATTCCAAATACCTCTTCACTGTATGCCAAGAACCTCCGCGTTCTCTTTCTGGGTGACGGCGGTCACCACAAACCAGCCGAAAAAGCAGATCTCATCGCCCCGGTCCTCGCCGCCAAGGGGATCGACATGGTCTACACCGAAAAAGCCGATGACCTCAACAAAGCCAACCTCGGCCACTTCGATGCCCTCGTCGTCTTCGCCAACATCGACGAGATCAAACCTGCTCAAGCCGAGGCACTCCTCGAATACGTCGCCGAAGGAGGTGGATTCGTCCCCCTTCACTGCGCTTCCTTCTGCTTCCGCAATAACGACGACGTCGTCAAGCTGATGGGTGGCCAGTTCCAGCGTCACGGCACCGGCACCTTCCGCACCGTTCTCGCCAACACCGATCACGAACTCCTCAAGAACTTCAGCGGCTTCGAGAGCTGGGACGAAACTTACATCCACACCAAGCACAACCCAGAAAACCGCGTCGTCCTCGAGTACCGCCAGCAAGGCGAACAGGCCGACGGCAATAAGCAGGAACCCTGGACATGGGTCCGCACTCACGGCAAAGGACGCGTCTTTTACACCGCCTGGGGTCACGACCTCCGCACCTGGAATCATCCCGGCTTCCAGAACCTGCTTGAACGCGGTATCCGCTGGTCGGCGAACACTCCCGTTGCAGTCGTCGAACCCTACCACGACCCCGGCCTCTTCACCGCACCGAAGATGACCGAGATCCCTAAGGACCTCAAGAAGTTCGAGTATGATGACGTTGGTGCGAAGATCCCGAACTACCGTCCCTCAGCACGCTGGGGAGAGCAGGGTGAAAACCTGAGTCTCATGCAACGTCCCGTTCCTGCAGAAGAATCGCTCAAGCACTACTCTGTTCCCGAAGGCTTCGAAATCGCCCTCTTCGCCAGCGAACCGCAACTCGGTGCCAAGCCAATCGCGATGTGCTGGGATGCCCGTGGACGTCTGGCTGTCTGCGAAACCGTCGATTACCCCAACGAACAGGCTCTGAAGAACAAAGGTCGCGACCGCATCGAAATCTGTGAAGATACTGATGGCGATGGCAAGGCCGACAAGTTCACCATCTTCGCTGAGAACATCAGCATTCCGACCTCCATTCTCGCCTGGAAAGACGGCTTCCTCGTTCAAGCCGATGGCGAAACGATCTTCCTCAAAGACACCGACGGCGACGACAAAGCCGACATCCGCAAGACGATCATCACCGGCTGGAACATGGGCGATACCCACGGTTGCGTCAGCAACTTCCAGTACGGCCTCGACAACTGGGTCTGGGCGATGCAGGGGTACAACAACTCCGCTCCCGAGTTCAACGGCATGAAATCAACGCCGTTCCGCCAGGGCTTCTTCCGCTTCAAACTTAGTCAGGACGACGTTCCGAAAGTCGAAGAACTCGAGTTCGTCCGCTCAACCGACAACAACACCTGGGGCATCGGCATCTCTGAAGAAGGTATCATCTTCGGCTCGACCGCCAACCGCAATCCCAGCGTCTACATGCCACTGGCCAACCGCTACTACGAACGCGTCTACGGCATGGCCGCTCAACAAGCCCGTCGTATGGCCGAGTCACACCTCTTCAAGCCGATCACCGATAAGATCCGTCAAGTCGACCAGCACGGCGGCTTTACTGCAGGTTGCGGTCACGCGATCTACACGGCCCGCAACTATCCGAAAGACTGGTGGAACCGCACAGGCTTTGTCTGCGGTCCAACCGGACACCTCGTCGGAACCTTCGTGATCACCCCCAATGGCTCAGATTTCACCTCGGTCCTCGAGTTCAATCTGGCTGCCAGCGACGATGAATGGGCCGCCCCGATTGTGGCCGAAGTCGGTCCCGATGGAAACGTCTGGATCATCGACTGGTACAACTACATCGTCCAGCACAACCCGACTCCCAAAGGCTTCCAGACCGGCAAAGGTGCCGCCTACGAAACCGATCTTCGTGACAAGACTCACGGCCGCATCTTCCGCCTTGTCTACCGCGGTGACAAGAAAGCAGCCGAAGTCGCCTACCATCCCCCAAAGATCGCCAAGGCCAGCGTCGCTCAGTTGATCACTGATTTGAAATCTCCGACGATGCTCGTTCGCAAGCTCGCCCAGCAGGCCCTCATCGAAGGCAAGCATGTCGAAGCCAAGAACGAACTTTTCGCTCTTCTGGCTGACAAGTCAGTTGACGAAATCGGCCTGAATACTGCGGCGATTCACGCCATCTGGACACTCGACGGCCTCGGCTTGATCTCTCCCGATAACTCCGATGTTTCCTCGGCTCTCGTCAGCGCCACTCAACATCCATCTGCTGGTGTTCGACGCAATGCCTACCTCGCTCTCGTCAAATCGCCGGAGGCATTGACCGATGCCATCACTAGTTTCGACTGGGCGAAAGAGTCCAACGGCCAAGTCAAGCTCGCTGTCCTGCAAGGGGCTGCCGATGTACCAGCCAACAAAGCCGTTGGCGACAAACTCGCCGCTTGGACAACAACCAAGGGGCTCGTCATGGATCGCTGGCAACGGGATGCCGCGACCTCGGCCTGTGCCAACAATGCCCAATATTTCCTGCAAGCACTCCTGAAAGACACCCAGTCCAGCAACGAGAAAGTCGAGATCGCTCTCGGCCAGTACCGCGACCTGATTCAACTCGTCAGCCGCAATCTGGTCCGCAATCCTCAGCAGGCCCAGGCAATGGACTCGGTTTTGGTCGAACTGACCAAAGCCAACGGCGACCTCAAGGGGCTCGTCCTCTCAGGCTTCGTCGAAGGCTGGCCACGCAACCAGACCGCGTCTCTCCAACCTGCGACGGTGACCGAGCTGAAAGCTCTTTTCAAAGAAAGTGATGCTCCGACTCGCTCCGCACTCGTCCGACTGGCCGGAGCCATGGGCAGCAACATGTTCGACGATTACCTCGGCGACATGATTGCCAGCTACATGGAAATTCTCACGAACGACGCGGGGAACATCGACCAACGACTGGCAGCCGCTCGCGACATGATCCAGCTTCAACCTCTGTCGGATAAAGTCGTCGCTGATGTCGTCGGCCAAATCAACCCTCGCATGAACCCAGACCTCGCACGTGGCCTGATCGAAGCCCTCGACAAGAGTCGCGCAGACTCCGTTCCATCGATTCTCATCGAACGTCAGACCAGCTTCTCTCCAGCCCTGCGTGCCCGCGCCATCGATGTTCTTCTCAAACGTTCCGAAGCCATTGCAGGCCTTCTGGATGCCTTCGAGAAACGTCAACTCTCTCCATCCGATCTCTCGATTGAACAAAAGCAGGTCCTCAGCAACATCCCCGACCGCCAGCTGCGTCAGCGAGCAGTCACGATGCTCAAAGCCGGTGGCGGCCTTCCGAACCCTGACCGCGCCAAAGTCATCGAGGACTTCCACTCGATCACAGAAACCAAAGGCGACGCCAAAGCCGGTCTGGTCCTCTTCAACACCCATTGTGCCAAGTGTCACCAGCACGGCGACCTCGGAGTTGCCATCGGTCCAAACCTCACCGGCATGGCCGTCCACCCGAAAGAAGAACTGCTGATCCACATCTTGGATCCGAACCGCGATGTGGAAGGCAACTTCCGCACATACACGATTCTCGATCAGGACGGCCGCGTCTTCACCGGTATGCTCGCCTCCGAATCCCGCACGACTCTCGAAGTCATCGACAACGCCGGTAAGACTCAGGTCATCCAGCGAGATCAGATCGAAGAACTCGTCCAGTCGCGCCAGTCTCTGATGCCGGAAGGCTTCGAGAAGAGCATGAACAAGCAGGAGCTCACGGACCTCCTCGAGTTCCTCACCAAGAAAGGTCAGTACCTGCCACTCGACATGCGTCTGGCGAGCACGATCAGCACTCACCACGACATGTTCTTCAAGAACGACAGCGTCAGCGGTGCTTTGATCTTCGATAGCTGGAAGACCTTCATGTTCAAGAAGATCCCGTTCAACCTCATCGACCCACAAGGTGGTGAAGCCAGAAACGCAATCATGCTCCAGGGCAGCAACGGCGAAGTCGCCCCCACGATGCCTCGCAATGTGGAAATGAAAGTCGGTGCACCCGCCAAGACCATCCATATCCTGGGCGGCATCTCCGGTTGGGGCTACCCTGCCACTGGCGGCAAGGAAACCGTCATGGTCGTCCGCATCAACTATGCCGACGGCTCAACGGAAGACCACCCACTGCAAAACGGCGTCCACATCTCTGACTACATCCGTCGGATCGACGTCCCCGGCTCGGAATTCGCCGCTGAACTCAAGAAGGGCGCCCAGATGCGTTACCTCTCGATCCAGCCCAAGAAAGCCGATGTCATCACCAAGCTCGAATTCCGCAAAGCCAGCGGCCCTTCCTGCCCCATCGTGATGGCTGTCACCCTGGAAATGAACCAGTAACGCGACGATAACTTTAAACTCGATAGAAGTCGCGATATTCGCAAGAATGTCGCGACTTCTTGCGTACTGTCCCTTCTCCCTTGAGGTGGAAGCAAGGAGCCCGCTCGCCGATGAGGCGAGATTAAGGGCGACGCGGTAGTCTTCTTCAGGAAAGGTGGCGGCGCTTCGCCGACGGATGAGGATGGGCTCTAGGCAAGTGTTCGCACTCAATGCCTAAGACACACCAGGCAACTCACTCCACCGTCACCGCCTCCGGCTTCACCCCCGCCCAATACTCCAAAAACCTCGCCACCAACGCCCCCGCCGGCTCCGCTCCCGCGCGATGCTCCTCAATCGTCGCCCCGAAGTAATGACTCACCCACCCATTCACCTTCGGCCCCGCCTTCACCAGATACGCTTCAAACTCCTCCTGCGAACAACTCAGCGGAAACGTCTCCTCAATCACCAGCGGCAGCCCCACTCGATAGGCATCAAGTGCCTTCAGGTCCGCGTCCTGCTTCCCGCTCGTCGGATAGACGTGAATACTGACGAAATCAAAATTCCCCTTCACCTCCGGCGCATAGAAAACAGGCTTCGCCGTCGGCCACACAAACGCCCAGGGAATCACGCCCACCGTCACCAGCGTCTTCTGGTCATGCGTACGAATCGCAGCGACCATCATCTCCGACCATGCTTTCGCAACGTCAACCTGCTCTCGCCCCGCCGGATCGCGAATCAACCGCTGCACAAAGTGAAACCCGCCCAGCTCACCACCTAGCCACGGATGCTCCCCCGGCTTCGCGGCAACGATGACTGGCTCATTCATGAGGTCATAACAGAAAACTTCCGGACGCCCTGCACAGGTCTTCGCAATCGTCTCCCAGAAAAACGCCTGCACCTCCCAGCGTTCTTTCTCGCTCAGTTCGTCATACCACTTCGGACTGTTCGCCAGCCGATAACAATTGAGCCCGGTCAGATCGAGATAAACACCCACCTCCCCCGCGAGATCCAATAGCTTCACAAGACGCGCCAACTGCTCCTCATCCGCCTCCTTCGGCCCCTTCAAATACGTCGGCACCTGCAAATGCCAGCGAACAACATTCGCCCCGAGCTTCTTCATCTCGCGAAAGTCTGTTTCGACCTTCTTCCACCCTGCGTCGGTCTGCCATTCCTCCTCAGCCAAATGTCCATGAACGCCGAGGTAATTGAACCCCCATGGAATGAAGCGGGTGTCAGTGTGCTCAACGACAAAATGCGACTTGTCGCCATCAACAACAACCCGCTTCAAGTCCTCCGCCCAAAGTGAAGCCCATAGCGGGACAAAGAAAACGATGCAGGACAAAAGCACTTTTCGCAACATCGTTCAACTCTCCCGTAGGGTGCTGGTGAGTCTTCGAACCGCACCAAAACGACATTCATTCGCCGATTTGGTGCGGTTCGCAAAGCCTCACCAGCACCCTACGAAATCAATTGCCAATCAGTTCTCCCACAACCTTCACCAACTCCCCACTCTCAACGACCTGCTGACTCCCACTCGCCAGGTGCTTCACCTGCCACTTACCCTCGTTGAACTCATTCTCGCCCGCGATCAGGACGATAGTAAAGCCCTTTCGATCCGCATACTTGAACTGCTTGCCGATTCCCTTGGCTTCCGGATAAACCTCAACGCCAATGCCCGCAGCTCGGAGTTCCCGGCTCATCTTCAAATATTCCGGCAGGAACTTCGCATCAAACTGCGTGATCAGCACCGGCGCCGGCGTGCGCGATGTCGACGCTTGGCCAAGCTCTTCCATCGCGGCCAGCAGTCGGTCAAGTCCCAGACTCGCCCCCACGCCCGGCAGCTTCTGCTTCGTAAACAGCTCGGCGAGGTTGTCATAACGCCCACCCGAGCAGACCGATCCAATCTTCGGCAACGCATCCAGGAAGGTCTCGAAGATTGTCCCGGTGTAGTAATCAAGACCACGCGCGATCGAAAGATCCAGTTTCACTCGCCCGGCAGGCAATCCAACAGCCGAGGCTGCTGCAAACAGTTCACGCAGATTCGCGATCCCCAGCAACCCGCGCTCGTTCCCAGCAACGAGTTCTTCGCAGCGATTGAGCATCTCGTCAGGAGTCCCTGTCAGCCCGGCAAACTCCAGAATCTGCTGAGCCTTCTCCGGAGTCGCCCCCGCAGTGACTCCCATCTCCTTGATAACTTCGTCCGGACCGATCTTTGCGAGCTTATCAAGAGCGCGAAGCACCGCGACCGAGTGCTCCAGCAACCCCTGCTTCTCCAGCATCCCGTTGAGCAACTGTCGGTGATTCACCCGAATCGTAAACCCGCCCACACCCAACTGCTCGATCAGATCATTGATCACCAGCAGCGTCTCAATGTCGGACGCGTTTGAATCGGTCCCGATGATATCGAAATCACACTGCATGAACTCCCGATAGCGCCCCGCCTGCGGCTTCTCCGCCCGCCACACCGTTCCAATGTGATAACGCTTAAACGGCGTCCCAAGCTCCCCGATATATTTCGCCGCGAAGCGTGCAAAAGGGATCGTCAAATCAAACCGCAGCGAGACATCCCGATCGCCGTTATCCGTAAACCGAAACATCTGCTTGTCGGTCTCATCACTCCCTTTGCCAAGCAGAATCTCGCTGTACTCCAGAGCCGGCGTATCAATCGGCGAGAACCCATAGCTACGATAAACCCGACGCGCAATCTCAATCAGCTTCTCTTTCTGAAGCATGACATCCGGCAGGTAGTCACGAAAACCTTTAAGCGTCTGGGGAGTAATCAGTTTGTTTGACATCGAAATTCGAAACTCAATCTAAATAGCTATGTAGGGTGCTGGTGAGGCTCCGCGAACCGCACCAAATCGACTTACATTTCCGACACAATCTCACACCACAGGTAGCGACACAACACCACTCTTCTCGACAGATTTCTTCTTTTTCTTCCCCCAGTTCAACACCAGGTCCGCATACTCTTCAATCTGCTCGGGCGTCTCGAAAAACTGGTCGTAACAGGTCTTGTCGTCGTATTCGCAGTTGTCCGTCGTATAGGTCCGGCAGATCTGCGGGCGAGTCTGATAGATGCCGCAACGGTTGTCCGGCATCAACTCACGGCAGTCATTGTGGACCATCAGGAACCACGTTCCTTGGTCGACGAAAAACGACACTCGCCCATGCAGCATGTACCAGCGCATGTGGTCAAAGTCTTTACGAGTCGTCGGCGTCTCAATCGGCAACGCAAAATACCGACAACATGTCCCCGTGCAGTACGTGCAAAGATTCTCGCCCGGCTTCAAATCTTCTCGTTTGAACTGCCTGGGAGGCCTGACTTCGACGATCATCGCCCGCTCCTTGAAACCGGCTTCCCGCCGGGAGAATTACCAAATCCGAAGCGTAATCGATCCCCAGCTCAATGTAAACGAGCCGCCCATCGGAACCGTTTTGTCTGCTGCCAGTAGGAAGCGCCGGTCAGCTTGTTTGCCCCCATCCGGGCCTCTAAGGGCAGGGGCGTTTCATGAATTCAAATTCATGATGGCAACGAGCTCAAAAATTACGTCAGAGCGCATCATATGCGTTCTCAGCAGGCAGCATACTCAATGGGATGTCATTCTGATGCCAGAGCCAACAGTTGCTTTGCTCTCTGATCGCCCATTCATTCTGTAGTATTTTAATGCACTGATGCGAGGTCAGCCGAAACGTGTTCAATTGAACTGATCGATTATGCAATTTGGGAGGTTTGTAGCGACACGGCACGACAGTTGTTTCACCCTAACCTCCTATCGGAATGACGCGCTCGCATCCCATGATCATATTGATAAACCCAGTCTTCGTGAGACCTGGCGTAGGCTCTGTCTGTCTTCGGACGGAAAAGCAAACGGATGACGCAGCGTGACGAACATCTTGAACAACAAGGACTCGCCACAATGATCCGACCTGTGATGAATTTCACTCAACTGCTCCGTCCCTTCTCAAACCGCTCGGCTGACCGCCGCGTCAAAGTCTCACGCCAAAGACGCTCTCGTCATTACGGCAGCCTCCCTTCTCAAGCCCTCGAAGACCGTATCCTTCTGAGCGCATATGTCGTCAACACGACAGCCGACGTGGTCGCCAATGACGGACTGGTCAGTCTCCGTGAAGCGATCCTGGCAGCAAACACAAACGCCGCCGTGGGAGATGCCGTCGCAGGCAGCGCAGACGGCGACTCCATCACATTCGACGCCTCTGTCTTCACAGCGGGCACGACAATCGACCTGATGGCGGGTGAACTCTCCATCACCGACGATCTGACAATCACAGGCACTTTGGGAAATGTCATCATCGACGCCAATGACACGAGTCGCATCTTCAACGTCAACTCGGCTGAGAATGTGACACTCGACGGGTTATCGCTGGAAAACGGCAGTTTCCTGCTGAGTAACGGGGGAGCAATCCTCAAGAATGGATCTGGACAGCTGACCGTTGCCAACTCGGATCTGATTTCCAATGATGCAAACTACGGTGGTGCGATCGCTGCCTTCTTCGGAACAACCATCCTTGAAAATACTGTTATCGCCGATGGATATGCGACCATCTCTGGCGGCGGAATCTATGTTGGTAACACTGGCACTGTCGAGGTCAACAATTCTACATTGGAAAATAACCGGGCTCTTGGAGCAGCCGCGATCAACGGTGGTGGGGCAATTTATAACAATCTTGGCCAATTGACGCTCACATCCTCTCTGCTCACAGACAATGGCGCAACTGGAGTCTCTGGAAGTGGGGGAGCGCTATTCGTCAATGGTGGAACCACAACCATCAACGACTCAGAACTCTCTGACAACTTCGCATCTCGTGCAGGAGGAGCCATCGAAGCCGCAACCGGCGCCACTCTGACCGTCAACGATTCGCTGCTTGGAAGCACAATCGCAGGCGAAGGAAACTTTGCGGGCTCAAATCCTGGTAATGGCGGCGGATTACACATTACCGGAGCCGGCTCAAATGTCGTCTTCAACGGCGGCTCAGTCGAAAACAATACCGCCAGCCGTGAAGGGGGAGGACTCTGGAACGACGCGGGCTCGACTCTGACTCTCAACGACGTCTATATCGCCAACAACAAAGCGGCTGGTTCGGCAGCCGATGATGGTGGAGGGGGAGTTTTCAATAACGGCGGAACGACGAACATTGTCAACGGAATCATCACTGCTAACGACGCAACGGGAACAGGGGGATCAGGCGGCGGGCTCTTCACTCTCGGCGGAACAGTCAATATCTCCGGGACAACTTTCACCAGCAATACATCCTCTCGAGCAGGCGGAGCAATCGAAGTCGCAGCAGCAGCCACCGTTGTTCTCAATAATGTCACACAAGGTGGAGCAACCGCAGCGTCTGGGAACCGTGCAGCTGGCCTGCCAGGTAACGGCGGCGCACTTCACGTCACAGGAGCAGGTTCAACCGTCACACTCAACGACGGTGTTGTCCAGAACAACTTCGCTGCACGTGAAGGGGGCGGACTGTGGAACGATGCCGGCTCAACGATGAACGTCAATAATGCACGCATTGTCAACAACATCGCTCAGGGCACAGCCGCTGATGATGGTGGCGGCGGTATCTTCAACAACGGCGGAAACACCGTGATCGATCAGACCACGATTGCAGGCAACCGTGCCTCGGGTCGCTTCGGTGCCGGTGGTGGTATTCACAGCAATGGCGGTGTCGTGACGTTGAAGAATTCAACCGTCAATCACAACAACGCCAATGCCGGCGGTGGACTCGCAAACCTCGACGGAGAAATGAACGTCGTCAATGCGACGATCTCCAGCAACAAAGCTCGCACGGGCGGCGGAATCGCCAACTATGCTGACATGGACATCACCAACTCGACCATCGTCCTCAACGAAGCCTATGCGGGCGGTATCTATGCCTTCACAGGCTCTGACACGCTGATGAACAACTCCATCGTGGGTGGTAACAAAGGCGAGGAAAACTCTGACGACGACATCGTCGGATGGCTCAATGCCAATTCCAGTTTCAATATCGTCTCTGACTCTCGTTCCGCTGGTAACCTGCGAAACAACCGCCAGGGGAACCAGATCGGCAATGGGGGCAGCGGCCAGATCTTGATCGGAAGTGTGATCGACACGACGTTGAAGAACAACGGCGGTCCAACCTCCACGCACGCCCTCAAGCGAAAAGGTCCAGCTGTTGACGCTGGCAGCAATGCCTTGGCTGTCGATGAAAACGGGATCGCTCTGACCCGCGATCAACGCGGCTCTGCACGTTACGTCGGTGGCACAGTCGACATCGGTGCCTATGAATACATCGACCTGGCCTAATCTATATTTCGCATGAATCGAACTCCACGAGCGTCTTGGGTGTCTCACCCAAGACGCTCGTTTTCGTTTCTAACGCCGGAATTGTTTGATCCAGCTGGCCTGATTCTGCGTATAAGATGGTGACGGGCGAGCATTTCAAACTGACGAAATGCAACCCCATCAAAGGAGTCCAAACATGCACCTTTCAAGAATCATCATCACGACAACAGGATTGTTTTTAATCGCTTTGGCCATCCCTTGTCTGCTGGCCCCGGAAAATATGGCACACGGCTTTGGTCTGGCCCTTCTCTCTCCCGGCGGACTGGTTGAGTTCCAGGCCGTCCACGGTGGATTGATGCTGGCCTTAGGAGCATACCTGATGGTCATCAGCAGCCGACCTGCTCAGATGGTCCTCGCTCTCGAGACGACCTTCTTCATCCTCTCGGGATTGTTTGTCGGCCACGTGTACGGAATCTACACACATGGCTGCCAAAACCCGCTGATCTGGATGCTGGTCATCCTCGAGACGTTCGGGGTCATCATGACCATCAACGCCCGCATGTACCACGTCGAGACCTCCCCGAACGTGACATCTCGCAGATAAATTTTTTCAAACCGCGACAACGCCCGACCGTTTGGAGATGACAGCAACAGATCCACTGATTAAGATGCGAACTGGTAAGTCCTGTTATGCGCTCAATCGGAACTGATCTCGACTATGGACCTGAAAAACCTGTTTGATCTCTCGGGCGAAGTCGCGGCCGTCATCGGCGGCACCGGCTCCATCGGCGGCCTGATGTGCGACGCACTCGCCGCCTACGGTGCTCACGTTGTCGTCATGGGACGCAACGAAGAAAACGGCATGGCAAAAGTCAAAGAGATCCAGGCCAACGGCGGCAAAGCCCATTTCCAGGCCACTGACGCCGTCAAAATCGAATCACTGGTCGATGCCCGCAAAGCCATCGAAGAGAAAGTCGGCGCTCCGACCATCCTCGTCAACGCCGCTGGCGGCAACAAACCCGAAGCCACCCTCAAGCCCGGTGACGACTTCTGCAAGATCCCACGCGGCGCCTGGGACACCGTCTTTGACCTCAATCTCGTCGGCGGAGCGTTCCTCCCCTGCCAGGTCTTCGGGGAAGCCATGGTCAAAGCGAAAAAAGGAAACATCATCAACATCGCCTCCATGGCTGGCATGACGCCTCTCTCCCGCGTCGTCGCCTATGCCGCTGCCAAAGCCGCAGTCATCAACCTGACACAGTTCCTGGCTCGCGAGTGGGCTCCTGCCAACGTCCGCGTCAACGCAATCAGCCCCGGCTTTTTCCCCGCCGAACAAAACCGCGGCCTCCTCTTCAAAGAAGATGGCAGCTACAGTGATCGCGGCAAGCAGATCGTCGGCCACACCCCGATGAACCGCTTCGGCGACGTAGAAGAACTCGCCGGCGCCACCATCTGGCTGGCATCCAACAAAGCCGCCTCCTTCGTCACCGGCCAAAACATCGTCGTCGACGGCGGCTTCTCCTCCATGACCATCTGAGGCGAGCCCAAAGATCGACGCGAGCGGGGGGTGTCAACCCCCTGTCCCTTGCGTACTAGGCGACTCAACAGCTAAGAGTACGCATTCCGCGTCATTCCCCTTCCGACCAATTACCAATTCCTAATTCCTAATTACGACCCTCCAAGGACCATTTCCATGTCAGCCAAACTCGTCATCCCCTCCGGCAACGCCGCCTACGACTTCCTGTCGCTCGGTTCACTCGTGCACCGCCTCGATCCTGGCACGATCCCGTTCCGCAAAGCCCGCACCGTCGAAATCCACGTCTCCGGTGGTGAGTACAACGTCGCTGCCAACCTGTCGGACTGCTTCGGCCTGAACACCGGGATCTGCACCGCCATGGTCAACTACGGCATCGGCGAACTCGTCCAAGGCCGCGTCCGTGAAATGGGCGTCAAGCCGATCTACAAGTGGTTCGAGCACGATGGCGTCCGTGGACCAAACATCGCCGCTGTCTACAGCGACCGCGGTGCCGGCGTGCGTGCTCCTGTCGTCTTCTACAACCGTGCCAACGAAGCCGGCGCCATGCTCAAGCCAGGCGACTTCGACTGGAAGAAGATCTTCGACTCAGGTGTCCGCTGGTTCCACTCGGGCGGGATCTTCGCTGCTCTGTCTTCAACGACCTCAGAACTCATCATCGAAGGCATGAAAGCCGCCAAAGCCGCTGGCGCCGTTACTTCCTTCGACCTCAACTACCGTGCCAAGCTCTGGGCCACCCTCGGCGGAGAAGCCAAAGGCCAGGAGCAGGTCCGCAAGATCGTCGAACATGTTGACGTCCTCATCGGCAACGAAGAAGACCTGCAGAAGTCTCTGGGCATCACTGGCCAGAACGTCGAGCACAAGTCAGAACTCGATCCGAATGCCTTCTTCGAGATGATCGACAAGGTCCGTGAAACCTTCCCGAACATCAAGGCCGTCGGCACGACTCTGCGTGAAGTGAAGTCCACCAACCGACACAACTGGGGTGCCGTCCTGTGGCACGAAGGCAACCGCTACGTCAGCCCAACCATGGAACTCGACGTCATCTGCCGCATCGGCGGCGGCGACGGCTTCGCAGCTGGTCTGATCTACGGCCTGATCAACGGCCGCAAGCCAGAAGAAGCCCTCCGCCTCGGCTGGGCTCACGGCGCCCTCCTGACAACTTTCGTTGGCGACGTCACCATGGCCAAGTTGCCCGAAGTCGAACAGCTCGCCAAAGGCGGCACCGCTCGCGTCCAACGCTAGTCAACCCGTAGTTGATTGAACAAAACCCCCGGCAACCACCGGGGGTTTTTCATGCGCTGAATGACTTGCCGAATTCTGGTGGATTTTGTGCGGGACGGTGCTGATGCAACTAATCATCCATGTCACATTTCGAGATTGCCTGTAGTAGCAAATTACTCATCGTATCGTCATCGGAGCAAGCCAGCAGTTCCGTTAACCGCTCTTTCACGATTGAGACAGGGCGTTTGATGATTGCCTGAATTGCCAATGTATGCACCCAGTCTTGATCCAGAACTGATATCGCCAGCCTTGCGAATTGGGAATCATTTCTAATAGCCAGACCGTAAAGTCCTTCTGCTCTGACTTCATCATTTTCGTCATTGCATGACTTGCGTAGACACTCGATGATCTCCTTAGACGAAGATTCGATCTGCTGGCTAATCGCGAACACAGACCAGTTTCGCGTTTGAATATCAGCGTCCTTCGATAATTCAAGAAGCGTATTGATTGCGAGAGGATCCACATAACCAGTGATGGCGAATGCGACAGCACGACGTATATCCGCAGAACATGAGTTCTTAAATGGAACTACGTAATCGATGATTTTGTCGTGATGATGATGTTGCAATGCGGTGATGATACTGAGAGTTACTTTGGCATCCTTCTCGACAGAAAGCATTCCCAGAAGAATTTCTAAAGATGCTTCTCCCAGAGGACTCCCGTTTGAGGTAACTAAATCGCAATCGCCGAGTCGTCCTAGCACATCCGCTGATAGTATTCTGTCAATAGAAATGGAAGACGATGAATACTCGATCGTAGTTGCAAATAGCTCATCTGTTGCATTGTTTGCGAGTGAGAAGATCGAATCCCATCGCTGCTCATCATCCTGTCTTTTAACCAGTTCGAGGTGGTTCTTGAGATCTACGTTTTTGGTCATAAGACACACAAATCGAAAATAACAAACGACGAAAAAGTACTTGAACCAGATGCGAAACCTGATCAGTATCAGCCTGCAATTCACGTGGGCTATCGCACGTAAAACGGTAGCGGACGGGCGGTGAAATTCTCCGCAGACGCGGAGGGCAGGGATCAACTTCGCGTCAAACTTTGCCTGGAGATCCGCAATCTCCTGTAGAAGTTCTGGACGCTAAGTTTCACACGAGGGCACATCGCGCGCCTAGCGCTGAGCATGTGACAATTTAAGTCGCCTATCCGTGCGCCCGATAATCCTCAAACACCAGCGGATGATCCGAATTCGGATCCGCGACCCGCAACGAGATCTTCCCATCTAGAAGATCCGTCATGAAGTTCCCGCAAATCTCGGCTCGCCAACCTTCAGCCAGCTTCGGTCGATCTTCACCCGCACCGTTCTGATACCAGCGGACAAAGTCCCGCAGATCCGTGTGGCTGCAGACAAGCGTCAGTGAGACTTCCTGAGCCGCACACTGATTCGCGAGAGCAACCCCCAGCAACTTACCCAGCACATGCTCTTCTGCCTTGAAGTCATTATCGTCCACTTCCGGCGTTGGCCATTCATCGTCCGGCGCCTTCATCGCGTCTTTCATGACCTGAAGCAACGCGAGGGCATAGTTCTTGATCCCCGATTGCTCCATCCCGCGTGTCGCGGTGACGTCCTTGACGTTCTTCGGCTGTCGCTTCGCCAGGTCAATCAGCAGGTCGTCACGTAGAATGCGTCGAGGCGGACGATCCAGCTTCTCTGCTTCTTCCATCCGCCAGCGAAATAGCTCCCTCGCAACATGCATCGCCTTGCGATTCAGCCGGCTCACACCCGGCAACTTGCGCCAGCGATCATCGGAATCATCTCGCGTCACTTCATAGACCATGCGGTCCATCTCAGCAGTCATCCAGTCAGAACGCTTCTTCTTCTCCAACCGCTTCAACTGACGACGATGAATCTCAAGCAGATACTGCACATCTTCGACAGCATATTCAATCTGACGTGCCGACAAAGGCCTCGCCCGCCAGTCAGTCCGCGTCTGCTCCCCATGAATTACCTGTCCAAGAACCCGTCGACACAGGTTCGCATGCGACAGCGGATACCCTTTGCCCAGCAGACCCTCTGCCAGCTGCACATCAAACACATTCCGGGGCACGATCTTCCCCAGGTGATGGCAGAACTTCAGTTCTTCGCGACCGCCGTGGATGATGACTTCAATCGACTCATCCCCCATGATCTGCCACCAGGTGGAGAGGTCTTTGACGAGAAAGGGGTCGACAGACGTCTGTCTATCTTTCGTCGCAAACTGCATTAAGCACAGTTGCGGGTGCAGTGTGAATTCCGAGACGAATTCCGTATCAAAGGCAACTTTTCCGACCTCTCGGATATGAGCACACAGGTCTTCAAACGCCTCCTGCTGCTCGATAATCTCGCTCGACATCCGTGGATACTTTCTGACACCCGAGGACTTTGGATCCCACCATCCTCGTAACTTTTAAACCAACAATCGTCGGTCAATGATGTGCTTTCACACTCACATAATACGAGTTGTCTACTTTGTTGACCACTAACAGCCACCCGGATCAGACGCAGAAAACAGGCATTTCCTCGCAGAGACCGCGCATGAAAAAACCCAGGCATCAACCTGGGTTCTTAAACTCATCGCGCGACGAGAGCGTCATGATTTAGCAGAGGTCTGCTCAAGGCTGCTTCAACTAGGCGTTGGCAGCAGTTGCCATATCGGCAATCTTGTCTGCGCTGGCGATTGGCTCGAACTTGCCCAGACCTGGGACGTCGATCGAGAGAATACGGATCGCCGTGTATTTTTGACGGTGACCAGTGTGCTTGCGGAAGTTCTTGCGTCGACGCATCTTGCCGATTTCGAGCTTCGGGCCCTTCTCTTCGCGTCGGACGATCTCAGCTGCCACCTTGGCTCCGCTGATGACTGGCTTACCGATGACAGATTTGCCGTCGTTAGTAGCCAGCAGAACGTCTTCGAATGTCAGACTGGTGACCGAATCGTCCCCTTCGAAGTCGATACGGACGAGTTCGTTCGGAGAAACGCGAATCTGACGGCCACTCGCGGCAATGATCGCAAACATGCTACACCCAAGTACTTAGATAAACGGAGACATTCAGTGGAAACTTTGGAAGTCGGCCATTATAGCGAAATTTCGCCCCCATGCGAGGCAAACGGCACAACTGGTGGACGATTTTCAACACCTTGCCCACTCTCGGGCACCATCCACACCCGGGCCGGAAGAATCTCCGGCCCTGATTGGATCGGCCAATTTCATCAATCAAGGTGCTTCTTCGGTGCACCATCCTTGTCAAAACACTCGATCACCAGATGCTCCAGGCCAACATCATTTCGAGACTCGAACATGATCGTGACCTTCGAGGAATCTTCCAGTTCCATGATCGTCTTACGCTTACGGTTTGCCAAGAAGTTCCCGACACGCTGGTGCACCTGAGCCGAAATCTTCACAACCCCCGCATAGCTTGCAGCCGACTGCAGCTTACGCATGACTTCGATCGAGACCGACTCAGCCGTCTTCACGATCCCGGTCCCCCGGCAGCAAGGGCAATCCTCATAGATGCTGCGACGCAGTGACGGACGAATCCGCTGGCGGGTCATTTCGATCAGTCCAAACGGGCTGATGCGCAGAATCTTGATCCGGGCCCGGTCTCGTTTAAGAGCATTTCGGAAGGCTGTTTCGACACCCCGACGATGTCGTTCGTCCTTCATATCGATGAAGTCGTTGACAATCACACCCCCCAGATCCCGCAGACGCAGCTGGCGAGCAATCGCCTCCGCGGCTTTCAGGTTCATCTGGTAAGCCGTCTCTTCTGCATTGTTATCAACGCGGAAGGTCCCCGAGTTGACGTCAATCGCGACGAGAGCTTCCGTCTGGTCAATCACCAGCGAACCACCCTTTTCCAGCGGGACATAGCGAGTCTGGATCTTCTCGATCTCTTTCTCAATGCCGTAATGATGGAACAGTGGATCTTTTTCTTCGTAATACTTGATGCGACCGACTTGCTTGGGGAGCACGTTCTTGACGAACTCGACAGCCCGCTTATACGCTTCCGGCTCGTCGATCCAGACCGCATCGATCTCGTTGTCGTACACATCGCGGATGGTACGAGTCATCATGTCGCTCTCTTCGTAGATGTCGATCGGAGCGCTCGTCTTGGAGACCCGCTTCGCGATAACCTTCCACAAACGCAGCAGGTAATTCAAATCGCGCTGCAGTTCGACCTTGCTGCGATCAATACCAGCTGTCCGCACGATGAAACCCAGTCCCGGAGGCGGCTGAATCTCCTGCATGATGACCCGCAGACGTCGTCGCGCTTCGTCATCCTGTATCTTGCGAGAAACCCCGACTCGTCCCAGGGCAGGCATCAAAACCAGATATCGACCTGGAATACTGATGTATGTTGAAAGGGTCGGGCCTTTGTTGCCAATCCCGTCCTTGATGACCTGCACCAGGACTTCACTGCCACGCTTGAAGACTTCCTGAATCGATGGCTTATTGGCAACAGATCGCTCTGACCCGGGACGCGGACGGCCACGCCCACGTCGACGATCATCATCCCCGCCACCGCGATCCGGACGCGAGACGTGTTTGAAGTAGTGAGCTTCCACATCACTGATGTGCAGGAACCCATTGCGACCGACTCCGAAGTCGACAAACGCCGCCTGGATGCTCGACTCAATGTTGACGACGACACCCTTATAGATGTTGCCGACGTAGCTTTCCTGGCTGTTTCGCTCGACGTAAAGCTCTTCGAGCACTCCGTTCTCCACGATCGCAATCCGGCTTTCTTCCGGTTGGAGAACGTTAACGAGCATTTCCTTTTTCATAACGGGACCTTTCATACCGCATGTCGCGGCGTGGCGATGTCCCGGCAATTCAATTTCGGCAGACCGTCTGAGGTCCGTGCGCAGTCATCATCCGTCAGCACGAAGTTCGTGTGGGGAAGACAAATTCATCACGAGAATTGACCCGAATAAAGACGTGGTCGGCACGCTGCCTCGATTTCGCGTTAGCAATCAGTTCCCTCGCGTGACACATTCCCACAATAGTCTGGCCACGCGTAATGCGTCATCGCCAGTCGATTCTGATCCACACCGAGCGGGCCTATCTTGAACTGTGTGAGGTCTCTCCTCAATCACCAGTTACTCAGGCATCACGTCTCTCAAGGACCGTCTTCTCAACTATCAGGGGCGTCAGTTTCGCGTCTTCAAAGCAGGTGTTTAACCACCCCTGCGATGTCCGCGAACAGGTTAATAAACCCAACTGACACTCGTTCGTCACGTTAGACAGGAACCGCAAAGCCTTCGCGTCAAAGACGCATTCGTTTTGCCGGTCGATCTGAGTGTTTCACCGATCTGTCGAACAGCTCAGCGACAGTGTTGGTCTGTTTACAAATCGTCATTTCAATCTATGAACTTGGAATCACCAGTCATGACTACCTTTCCACTGGGGAAAGACGGTTTCTTCTGGCGATCGGTGGTTATCGTGTCACTTCCGGACATAGCTTGATCAGCTCGCCCTGAAGGTAAGTTTCAATGCTTCGCGCTGAGTCAAAGGTAAAGACCTTGCGCGTAATCTCTTCGATCCTCTGGCTATCCAGAGACCTGATGACTTCCTTAATCTCAGGAATCGCTTGTGGCGAAACGCTGAATGTCTTGAACTTCAATCCAATCAAGACTGGAATGAACTTCGGGTCCGAACAGATCTGTCCGCAGATCGATGCCGAAATATCATGCTCGACCGCAGCCTCACCCACATTCTTGAGTAAGCGCATGATCGCAGGATCACCAGAATTAAACCACTTGGCAACCGCAGGATCAGACCGATCCGCAGCCAGCGTGTACTGAATCAGATCGTTCGTCCCAACCGAGAAGAAGTCGACCTCAGCGGCGAATTCGCGTGCCATGATCGCAGCCGCAGGGACTTCAACCATCATCCCGATTCGAACGTGACGATTGAATTCAATCCCCTGTTCTTCGAGATCTTCCATCACATCCAGCAGCGTCGCCCGCGCCTGACGGAACTCCAGCAGCGTCGAGACCAGCGGGAACATGACGCCAACGTCCGCTCCCACGGCTGCTCTGAGAATAGCCCGTAACTGAATCTTGAAGAGAGTCAGTTCTTGCAAAGACAGCCGAATGCTTCGCAATCCTAAAGCCGCATTGGCTTCGCCGTTGTAGAGGTGAGAAAAGTACCCCGGAATCTTATCCGCGCCGATGTCAAGCGTTCGGATCGTAATCGGCTTTCCGTTCATCGCAGCGATGACTTTGCGGTAAGCCTCGTAATGATCCTCTTCGCTGGGAATCGTCGAGCTTCCCAGGTACAGGAACTCCGTGCGATAAAGACCGATGCCATCCGCACCGTGCTCCATGCACATCTCGGTTTCTTCTGGAAACTCGATGTTCCCCTGGAGCTGAATTCGAAGACCGTCTTTTGTCGACGCCTCAAGACCGCGAAGCAATTCGAATCGCTTGCGGACGGACCGCATCTCTTCTGCCGAGTCTTTGTATCGGTCCAGCGTCTCATCATCCGGATCGATGATGATCTCGCCGCGGTTCCCGTCAAGGATGACCATTTGCCCGCCGGAGACTTCCGACAGAAATGATCCCAGCCCGACCACCGCCGGCAGTGACAATGCTCCTGCCAGAATCGCCGTATGACTCGTGTGCCCACCTATCTCGGTCGCAAACCCTTTGACGTACTTGCGGTTGAGCCCAGCCGTCTCACTTGGCGTCAGATTGCGGGACAGCACGATGACCGGAGATGTCAGATGCGCCAGATCTTCCCGTCGCTCACCCAGCAGGTGACGCAGAATGCGTTTCTCAAGGTCAAAGATATCAGTTGCACGTTCTGCAAAATACGCATCGCCCAGATCCTGGAACTGCTTGGCATACTTTCGCAGCACCTGACTCGAGGCAAACTCGGCCGAGAAGCGTCTGTGGCGAATCAACTCTTCAATTTCATTTGCCAGCTTCGGGTCCTGAGCCATCATCAGGTGGGCACCGAAAATCGCCCCGTACTGCTTGCCGATCCGCTCCGACGCCACGCGCTCGCTCTCAGCGATTTCCGTTGCGACTTTCGCAAGCGACACTTTGACCTTCTCAACTTCCCCTTCAACGACATCCGCACGAACCATCTTATACGGGATGCGAAAGTCCTCCGTGCCAATAATCAGCGCTGGTCCGCTGACGACACCTGGAGAGACTGCTATCCCGCGTTTTATGATCATAGTTCTACCAAGGGAATCAGCGACTCTCTGAGTCGCGATCTGCTCCTGACGTGATGCCGAAGTGGGTGATGACGCAGTCGGATATGTCGTAGTTTGAGAAGATGACAGATCCCCCTGAAGGGTATGAACTGGCTGCTTAGGCATGCAGAAGTTCAGATGCGTCCATTATGCCTGAAAATCCGATTCAAATAAAGCCACCAGCTTCTCAATCAGCTCATCGGCCTTCTCCCCCTGACAATGCAGCGTCAGACGGGTCCCCTTGACGGCTCCCAGAGTCATCAGATCGAAAATCGTCTTGGCGTCGATACTGCGACCATCCTTGATGATAATCGCATTGCAGCTATATCGCTTCGCGAGTTCCGCAATCTTCGAACAGGGAACCAGGTGAAGCCCGTGTTCCAGGTTCACCATCACATCTCGTTCGTAATAAGCCGGTGCACTCATATTGATGTCCACAGAGCTATCCGCCTGCTTCACGCCAAGGTCCTTCCGTGAAATGACTCGCCAGATTGGAACGAGTCATTTCGATTTCTTCGATCCTCGCTGCCAATTTCCGCCCACAGTCCTGAGAGGGACAGGCAGACGGACTTGATCAGCAGCCAAGTCGGATCAACCATCCTTCTGGTCTGCTTCCAGCAGAAGCTCCCAGACTTCTTCAGGCGTCGAGGATTGCTTCAGGAAGTTGCAGAAATCCTGATTGCGCAGGTGACGCGAAATCGTTTCCAGAGCTCGCAGGTGCTCACCAGGACGATCCGGTGGAGAAACCAGCAGGAACAGGATGTAAACCAGTTCCCCGTCCAGGCTGGCGAAATCAACGCCGCCTTTGGCCAGCGCGATTGTCGAAACCAGACCATCAACAGTCGGGTGCTTTGTGTGAGGAACAGCAACACCGTTACCGATCCCCGTCGAGCCCAGCTCTTCACGCTTCAGAATCGCGGTGATGACGCTTTCGGAGTTCTCACTGCTGATCTTTCCGCTGCCCTGCAGGCTTTTGATCATCGTCCGAATCGCTTCGTCTTTGGCGTTTACAGACATATCAGTGATGATCGCGTCCTTCACGACGAAATCTGTCAACTTCATAAAATGACTCCTTAAAGCCGGCCCTGGTCGTAAAATCGTCTAAAAATCAAAGTATGTTCGTCTATTCCGATTCCACCCCTCGACATCGCCTTCGAGAGATCACTCACGCAAATCCCACAGTGAACATGATTTTCCGTGAAACTGAGTTTCATCGGCGAGGTTCACCGTCAGACCGCAGGATTATTCGTTTCCGGTTTCGTCATCATCAGCGTCATCAACAGGTTCAACCTGCGCTGCAAGTTCCCCGAGAGGCTTGTCACGACGATGGTCTTGAATCTTCTCTTTGTATTTCTTGATCTGCGCTTCCATCTTATGCAACGTCTGATCGAATGTCGCCTGTGCCTCTTCACCGTTATCGACATGAGAGACAAAATTATGCTTATGCTCTGCATCAACAAGCATTTCGCAGCGAACACGATCACCTGCAAAATCGTACGTGACATGGATCGCCGTCACGCGTGCGAAGTACGTCAGCAGTTTCTCGGACTTGTGTTTTGTGTATCCGACCAGAGCATCGGGGATGCTGCCATGCTTACATGTGACTTCGACCTGCACGAGCGATTCCTCCACCACGTTGCTGATTCACTGCTGAGTTTCAATTGGCACAGCTTCAACCGGGTATCATTGACAGTGATAAATCACCGATCTCCGCGTAACCCGAAACGTCGATTGTAATTGAAGAGCCTACAACGTCAATCAACCCATCCGATTTCGCCACCTCGCAACGGTTGCCCGTCAGACGCATCCCTCTCACGCCATCTCAACGGCGATCTTTCCGCAAAGCAAGAGGCAGACCTCTCCACCGACTGTATCCACCCAATGTTCAGCCAGCAACGACCGTTTGTAGAGGTTGTTCCAGAACGCGGACCTCTCATCGGAGTAACCCATCAGCGACTGTGGATTAAAGTCCCAGCGAGATCATTTTTTCTTTTGGGGGATCAAGTCAAAACTCATCTGCGGCGTCGGGGAATTGCTATCCATCTGGAACATCGTACGTCCCAGCTCACACCCTTGGCAGATCCCCGCCAGCAACAATCCACAGGTCATCCAACCAATACGACGAGACATCATTTGGATTCCTCACTCTCTTCTGGCTCCCACTGCGCAGGCAGGTGGCCATTCCCAGAGACATCAGGAATTAAAGTGCGCGCCGAGCATCCCGTCACAACGAGAGCCATAACAACAATCAGGGCAACGCGAGACAAAGCCGCTGCTGTGAAGGGGGCAATTCGCCAAAATGACATAATCAAACCCGCGAACTCGGAAATGAGGAAAGTCAATGCGGACATACTGCGCGAACAATTACCATCTCTCGCCCTAGCAGTGAAGATGCTTTCCCCCGCACACATCACCTCCTGCTGTTTTTACAACCACCCAACTCCCCTATCTTCATCCCCTGTCCCTTCTCCCCTTGAGGGGCTTTGCACAATAAATAGATTCTGCACAAATAGTTTTTTGCTTGCACAAGAACGAATGACGTACGTGTAAACACCAAGATTGTGAATCATCTCTAGCCAATGAAAGTAGCTGGGCGCTCATTGGCTTTTTTCAGCCGAAACCCATCGACTTTTCATCAACAGTCTAGGAGAACAAAAAGCACGGTTACGGCGCTGGCGGTGATTCCACCAAATGCCTTTCTTCGTCACCACACGGAACCCAGTAAGGGTTAATTGTACCTGCTGCCGCTTCAGTTCTAATAAAGAGGCTCAAGCCTAGTCACCCACGATGCTATTTATCCCGTCTGAGGGGATCGCAAGTTCTGGGGTGACACGCAGCTTTTCAGCTTGAGCCTCTTCTCTGATTAGAGCAAAAAGAACCCCCTTGGGAAAGCGCTTTCCCAAGGGGGTTCTTTATTTCAGGAAGAGCCAAGAATACAATCAATGGCTTAGATTCGAACCCCCTTGAATTTTTTAGCAGGAGTTTGCTGTGCGAAAGTTGCAAAGCTACATCAAAAAATACGGCTTGATTGAAGGCCCCGAAATGTTAAAGCGGATGCAACGGATGTCTGGCTTGGCTTCCGCACATGCACGTCAAAAGAAACGGCTCGCTCAGCAGCAAGTGCAACGTTGATCCTGATAGCATCAATCTTGTTGCACAAAAAGTTTCTCTTCTGCACAAAAAGTCGGCTTCAAAAGACTCTTTTTATGCAAAGCCCCCTTGAGGGGAGAAGGTGTCAGCGCTTCGCTGACGGATGAGGGTGAGCGATAGGCAACGAACGACTCCCAATGCCTTATCGACATCAGGCACTTCCCCCAAACAAAAAAAGGCCGCTCCCATTCAGGAACGGCCTCTTCGATTTTCTCTATCACCACCAAATTACGCCTGAAAGCTGCTACCACAGCCACAGCTCTTCACCACGTTTGGATTCTCGAACGAAAAGCCACGCTTTTCGATACCATCGTAGAAGTCAATCGTCGTACCGTCGAGGTACAGGAAGCTCTTCTTATCGATCGCCAGCTTGACGCCGTGTTGTTCGACGACATGATCTTTCACATCGTCAATTGATTCGCTCTGGTCCAGACCGAGACGGTACTGGAAACCGCTGCAACCACCGGCAGCAACACCGATGCGCAGAACCATTGAATTGTCCATTTGCTGCTCGGTGATGATGCGTTGCACTTCCTGAGCGGCTTTTTCCGTGAGCGTGACCATCTATATGTCTCCAAAGTGAAATTTCGCGAGAAGGTCGGAATGTCGTAGTAAGTATACTTTATTGTTGCACTGGGGCAATAGGTATCAACACCACCAAATCAACACAATTGATCGTCGTTGATCAACACTGTGTTTGTCCACACCTCAACTCCATTATTCCCATCAAAGGCAATGAATGCAAGAGCTGAATAGACTGCGCAAAGATTATGAAGTGCGCGGTTTCCTCGCCGGGGCGACAAACACGACGGAACTCTCCTTCATCTCCCGGATCGACTCAGCCGTCGGGGGCTGCTGGCTTCCCGCCTTGCCTTCGCGCTTGCGCACCTTCTTCAGCTTATAATGGTGCGTTCGGGTAATGACCTTCCTGTTCGCAGCGGAAATCGCGCTCATTTCGTCCATTCCCGCATTCCCGCTCCCCCGCGGCGAAAACAGCCAGTACGTCATCACAGCAAAAAAGCAGCAGATGCCAAACGCCGGCCACTCCGGCTTCTCACTAAAAGCAAACACAATTCCCAGCGTGAACACCACGCCCAAGACCAGAACGACCATCGTCGCAAACGATGTCGCTGCATTAAATCCACTTTGACGGCCCGCCATACGCCTTCCTCGACATTACGTGATGACATCCATGACCCAAGCGACAACCCGGCCGTACCAATCGAAACAGTCACTATGTTAAAAATAGGAGATGATGACTGCAGCGAGAGAGAATTGACAGGCAGTGAAATTGACCGTGTGGATGATTCACAGGGCCAATACTGATTGACAGGGTCGAACCGCAACGTGACGATGGGCAAAAGAAGGATTTAAGTCCCACCGGAAAGACAGGCTGCTCACTCCTACGCCATCCATCGCGCGGATGTTGGAAAAAATTATACTGAGCTGACTTCTCAACGTCACGACGTCTTTTCAAAACATCTCTCGTTTCAAAGCATCACACACGATCATGTCTGATTCTGATCCACCCCGCTCCTCACGACGCGATTTTCTCTCCGGGCGATCGTGGGTCGAGTCGCTCGGAGCAGTCTTTCAGAGTTTTCTCCCGTCCGAAATGCCCGTCCCCTCAGCAATCAGCGGACCATCTCGACTTCAACTGGTGAAACTCGAAACCCGGGCCATGGCCTGCCAATTCTCCTGCCTCTGGCCCGCCCTCGAAAGAAAACACTCCAGCTTCGTCTCGGACTCCCTGGAAATCATCCACGAACTTGAAGACCAGCTCTCGATCTACCGTGACCACACCGAACTCTCCCGCCTAAACCGTGAAGGCTTCGCCAACAAGATCCCTGTCTCCGAATCCCTTTACCGTCTCCTGAAAGAAGCCATCCATCTCTCCGAAGTCACCGAGGGAACCTTCAACCCCGTCAACCGCGCTCTCACCTTATTATGGAGAGATGCCCGCAAACACGGCAGTCTCCCAACTCAGACAGACGTCGACCACGCGCTCGCCCACTCTCACCCGCGAGACGTCCTCTTCGATGAAAACGATCTCGCCATCCAGTTTCTCACTCCCCTGCTTTCCTTTGACCTGGGCGCCATCGGCAAAGGTTACGCCCTCGACAAAGCCGCGGACTTCTTAAAAGAGAATGGACTGACCAGTTTCCTCTACCACGGCGGCCAAAGCAGTCTCTACGCCGGCGATCCACCCCCCGGCGCCAAAGGCTGGATGCTCTCTCTGAAACATCCTCATAACTTCGACGACCAACTCGGCACGCTGGTCGTCCGCAATCAGGCGATTGCCGTCAGTGGGGCGGCTGTTCAGTTTCATGAGTTTGAGGGCGTCCGATATGGCCACGTCATCGATCCTCGCACTGGCTGGCCCTCGTCGGGAGTCCTGAATTCTCTCGTCATCGCTCCGACGTCCGCCCAGGCCGATGCCCTCGCGACCGCGATCTTCGTCGGCGGACTCGAAACAGCGAAGCTCTGCCAGAAGGCGATTCCGGGGCTTGCGTACATCCTCGTATTACCGACAAGCACGGTATTGCCGAAAAACACCGTGATGCCAGATCACAACTTGGTTGCGAAATCCTTCCAGGTAGTCGTGTCGGGGATCAACCGGTCCGATTTGTCCTGGGACATCGATGAGAAATCTGTCCTTTTCCTTGAGCAGGATGTCTGGCTAACTTGATCATTGCCCGCGCAAAGGGATACCCTATAATGCGATAAGACACGCATTAACAAACTGCCATTTGTTCCCACCTATTCCCCACGCACTTCGCTCTCAAGGAAACTACGTGGCCCGCATTCCCCTGATCGCCTGCGTTTTTCTCGTGATCCTGAGGCTTTCCATCGGCTGGCAGATGCTCTACGAGGGCATGTGGAAGCTGAATACCCTCACGACAGCCTCCCCCTGGTCAGCCGAGCCGTATCTGAAAAATGCGACTGGACCAATGCGGGATTACTTCCGCAGTCTCACCGGCGACCCAGATGACCTCGCCTGGCTCAATTATGACACGGTGGCCGGCCGCTGGGATACCTGGGCAACCGCCTTTGCTTCCCATTACAATCTCTCCGATGCGCAGCGAAACACGCTGTTCACCGCTCTTTCCGGCCCACCCAGCTTCCAGATCACAGTGGAAAAACTTCCTGATGGCCTGGTAATCTCTCAAAAGCCCGGCCCCGCCGTCTACTACGATCCAGCCACCAAAAAGATCGTCATCGATGGCAAACGTCACTTAATGCCCGCCGAAAAGAAGTACATCGACGACCAGCTCGCCAAGATGGATCAGAATGATCCCGTCGTCAAAGAGTTCAAGGCCCAGTTTAACAAGCTCTATCAGTTCTCGGCTCGCCTGAGCTTTAAAGAGAGACTTCTTGTTTCTCTCAAAGGAAATCCCAAACGCGCAGGCTCCGATATCCGTAGTAAACAAGACAAAGACCTCATTTACGAGAAGTCCATCGGCGACATCGAAGTCTATGAGCACATGGTCGACCGCATTGAAGCCAAAAACCATGCTGAAAATGTTCCCTTCAAGTACGACCACCTGGCCAAGCAGACTGGCGACGTTGTCAAAAAACGTAGCGAAGTCATCGGCCCGGTCAAAGCACTTGATGCGGAAGTCAAAGACTTCGCCCAGCGTCTCCTGACAACCGAGCAACTGGCCGCTGGACCTGTCCGGCTTCCAATGACTCAATTGCAGCAGATGAACCTGATGACAATGTGGGGTCTGGCCATTCTCGGCGCCCTGCTGATCGCAGGTCTTTGGACTCGCCTCGCCGCTCTTGGCGGTGCTGTGATGATCTTCATGTTTTATCTGGCCTACCCGCCGATCCCTGGCTATCCAGATCCGCCAGGTGTTGAGCACGGAATCATCGTGAACAAAAACCTGATCGAAGTCCTCGCACTACTCGCCTTGGTCTTCCTCCCATCAGGACGATGGTTCGGCATCGACGCGATCTTTGCCAGACTCTTCGCCCGCAGAAGACCTGCATAACTTTTTGTCCCTTCTCCCCCGGGGAGAAGGTGGCTGAGTCTTCGAAGCCGGATGAGGGATCTCTTCATTCCTCATCTCTTTCAAATTATCCCACCTGACAAACTCACGATTACCCTTTCGAGGTTCGCAATGGTTTTCTCTGAAACGCAGAAACAAATCGGCCAGGATAACTTCCACGATGCTCTCGGCTCGACTCGTCGCGACTTTCTGAAGGTCGCCGCCGCAACCGGTGCCACCATCGGTGCAACTTACTTCGGCTACGAAGCCCTTAAGGGTAACCCGGTCAAAGTCGGGTTTATCGGCACCGGCGATGAAGGGATGATCCTCCTCCAGGAACACCCACCGGAGTTCATGGACATCGTCGCGATCGCTGACCTGCGTCCAAGTAACCGCAAACGCGCCCTCAACGGCGATCCAGGCAGCCCGAACCGCCAAGGCTTGATCAAGAAACTGGGCGAAGAAAAAGCCTCCAAGATCAAGGTCTACGAAAACCACAAAGAGCTTCTCGCGGATCCTGAGATCGAAGCCGTCGTCATTGCGGTCCCTCTCTCTCAGCACGCCCCGATCGCGCTGGAAGCCTTCGAAGCCGGTAAGCACGTCCTCACCGAAAAGCTGATGGCGCACAACATCACCGAATGCAAAGCCATGATCGCCAAAGGACGCGAGAAGAATCTTCTCCTCGCCGTCGGTCACCAGCGTCACTACAGCGCCCTGTACGACAACGCGAACTTTCTGGTCCAGCAAGGCCTACTCGGAGACATCAAGTTCATCCGCGCTCAGTGGCACCGCAATAACTCGTTCCCTGGCTCGGACGGATGGCGCAAAGCCATCCCCGCTGAAGACCAGAAAGCCCTCGAAGGCAAGGTCTCTGAGTACGGTTACAAGGATGTCGAAGAGCTCGTCTGGTGGCGTCTGTTCAACAGCACCGGCGGCGGTCTCATGGCAGAACTCGGCTCTCACCAGCTCGACGCCTGCTCGATCTTCCTCGGCAAGGTGCACCCCATCGCTGTCCAGGGTTACGGCGGACGCAACTTGTACGGCGTCAAAGGCGTCGGTACGAAAGACAAGCAACAGGACAACCGCGAAATCGATGATCACGTCTACGTGACCCTCGAATTCCCCGGACCTCATTACGAAGAAGACAATCACGACATCGTCATCGTCACCTACTCGTCGATCAACCATAACCGCCTCGAACCATATGGCGAAACCGTCTTCGGCAGCCGTGGTACCCTGATCGTCAACCTCGAGCAGGATGTCATGCTCTATAAAGAAGGCCGCGGCGCTCAAGACCCCTACGGTCTGGAACAACGCCTCTACGTCCTCGACACCACCGGCGGCGCCCCAGTCCTCACTGCCAGCGAATCCGGTGCGCCATCCACAGCCGCCGCCAACGCCTCGGCAGCCCTTGAGAAGTACAGCCGCGGTTACACCGAAGAGATGGAGCACTTCTGCTACGCCATCCGTAACCACGGACCAGAGTACTACCCAGGCGGCGTCGAACGCAGCCCCAAAGAAGGCGGCCTCCGCTGCAACGGCGTCGTCGCGATGGCCGATGCCATCATGGCTTTGACCTCCAATCTCGCCATGAAACACAAGAAACGCATCGTCTTCAAAGACGCCTGGTTCGACCCCACCAACCCAGCCGTCCCCGAAACCGACCCAGACGTCATCGGCTAATCAAGACAACCTATTCTTATAGGCGAGCGGGGGGTGTAAACCCCCTGTGTCTTGCGCGGCAGGCAAAATTGCGCATACGAAGACAAAGAACGCAACAGGTTTACGAAGTAGGGTGCTGGTGAGGCTTTGCGAACCGCACCAAATGTGCGAATGAATGCCGTCTCGGTACGGCTCGAAGACTAGCTTACACCCGATGCTCTTGAGTTGACATCTCGATGCTGAACAGTCACGCTGCGCACTTTCAGTTGCTACTCTCTAAGTATGGCAGTTATGTCGACCAACAACAAACGCGGCCTCTTCATCGTCTTCCTGGCTGTCTGCATCGACCTGCTCGGATTCGCGATCGTCCTGCCGCTTTTGCCTCGCTATGGCAAATTTTATCTTGCCAACGAATTCACCCTCGGCCTGTTGATGGCGTCGTTCTCCGCGATGCAGTTTCTGTTCGCACCGATCTGGGGACGCATCTCCGATCATATCGGTCGCAAGCCCATCCTGACGCTCGGCCTGTTCGCCAACGCCCTCTTTTATGGCGTCTTCGGCTACGTTTCTCATTTCCCCGCTGACGCGATTTTCCTGGGTTTCTCGCCGCTCGCGTGGCTGTTCATCACACGCCTCGGCGCCGGGATCGCCTCCGCAACGATCCCGACCGCCCAAGCCTACATCGCCGACACAACGACTGCAGCCAACCGTGGCAAAGGCATGGCCCTCATCGGAGCCGCCTTCGGCGTCGGCTTCACCTTCGGCCCTCTCATCGGTGCCTTCGCCCTGCCACCCGAATACATCATCGCACCCAGCCCCTGGCCTGGCTACATCGCTGCTGGTCTCTCATTCGTCTCCGGCATTCTCGCTGTCCTGCTCTTGAAAGAATCTCGCCTATCAAGCTCAACGACTGCGTCAACTCACGGCTCCCCGTTCTCGATCTTCACTCAATCCGCAGCGGCTTTCTCTCGTCCCACCATTGGTCTGCTGCTTCTCACCATCTTCATCTCGACTTTTGCGTTCGCAGAGTTCGAAACGACACTCTCCTTGCTGACCAAAGGCCTCGGCATCAGCGATCGCTACAACTTCTACCTCTTCGCCTTCATCGGTCTGGTCCTCGTCATCAGCCAGGGTGGCATCGTCAGACGCCTCATTCCCAAACTCGGAGAGAAACGTGTCGCCCTCATCGGCACCGTTTTCATGGTGATCGGCCTGGGCGCTTTGGCTCTGACGAAAACCTTCAACTCTGTCGCCTATCTCTACGCCGTCATGCCGATCAGCATCATCGGCTTTTCGTTCGTGACCCCATCGCTGCAATCGATGCTTTCCCTGCGCACTCACGACGACGAACAGGGCGGCGTCCTCGGCCTCGGCCAGTCCATGTCCGCCATCGCCCGCATCTTCGGACCCATCGCAGGACTGACTCTCATGACGGGCGAAAACTACGTCCTCCCTTACCTCTCCGCCGCCATCGTCATGGCGATTTCCTTCTTCATGATCCTCCGCCTCCCATCAACAAATACCGTTCAAACCCCCGCTCAGTAGTACTTTCCACCCTCTGGTGTGCCACGGCTGTGTCAGCCGTGCGAGTCCAAACTGGGCGACAATCCCGCAAATCCACGGCCGCCGGCCGTGGCACACCGGAAATCTGCTTGTCAATCTTGCCGGCATCGCGTCTAAGCGATCACTCCGGCTCCGACTTTGCACATTCTGTACCCATCCGCGACTTGGCCCCTACTCGCCACCGCAAATTTGCGGTATCCTAGCTCGTTTCCACTTTGCGCACTTTTCCCACGAAACGATCGTCATGACCGAAGACGCCCAACGCCCCGAAGACGAAGAAGTTAACAAGCTCCAGGACGAGCAAACAACTGGCGAAGAAAATTCCATCGAGGAACAAGTCGTCGAAGCGGATGCCATCGAAGCTGATTTCGTTGAAGCAGATGTCATCGAAGAAAGTGACGATCAGGATCTGGATGCCGAACTCGACGCTCTCGAGCTCGAAGTCGATGGCATTGATGACGAAGAGCTCGAGGACTCCGAGTTGGAAGATGCTGAATTCGAAAACGCAGAACTCGCCGAAGGCGAGCTTGAAGATGGCGAATTCGACGAAGATGAATACTCCGACGAGGACTTCGAGGATGCTGAACTCGAAGGCGCTGATCTCGAAGAAGGGGAATTCGAAGAAGACGGGGAAGAGGAAGAAGAATTCGTCGGCATGGAAGAAGCTGAAGCCTCTTCAAAACCAAAAGCAGAAGCCGGCGAGACCATGCGTCTCCAGCGTTACCTCGCCGCTGCCGGTCTGGGCTCTCGACGCAAATGTGAAGAGATCATCCTCGAAGGCCGCATCTCGGTGGATGGCGTTCAGATCACTGATGTCGGCGTGAAAGTTAATCCGCGCACTCAGTCGATCGAATACGATGGCGAAGTCCTGAAATTCCAGCGTCGCACGTACTACCTGCTCAATAAGCCCAAGGGCATTCTCTGCACAAACTACGACCCGGATCACCGTCCACGCGTCATCGATCTGTTCGAGAATGAATCGAAGCGTCTTTTCACTGTCGGTCGTCTCGATGAAGACAGCGAAGGCTTGCTGCTGGTCACCAACGACGGCGAACTGGCCAACAAACTGGCCCACCCACGTTACCGCGTCCGCCGAGTGTACGAAGTCCAGGTCGCTGGCAATCCCAGTCTCCAGACTCTCGACGAGCTGAAAAAAGGGATCTACTTCACTGAAGGTCGCTTTGCTGTCGAAGACGTTCACAAGAAGGGCAAGCGAGGCAACAGCACGATTCTCGAAGTCGTCCTGCGACAAGGCCAGAACCGCGAGATTCGACGCCTCTTCGCCCGGGTCGACCATAAGGTCATGACGCTGAAGCGAACCGAGTTCGGCACCATGCGACTGGGCAACCTCAAGACCGGTCAGCACCGTCCCCTCACCTCCGATGAGCTCAAAGCTCTTCGCGACATGATCGATAACCCCGAAACAAGCCCAGGTCGCGCACCACGTCGCAAACCAGGGCAGGGCAAGTTCGGCGACAAGAGATCCTCTCGCGACCGGCCATCTGGCTTCAAACGTGACGACGATCGCGGCCCACGTCGCCCAGGCGGTTTCAAATCCGCTGGCGGTGGCTTCCGTGATGGCGGTCAGCGTTCCGATGGTCCACGCTATGCTTCTCGACGTCCAGAAGGTGGCCAGGGAGAAGGTGGTGGCGAAGGCTATCGTTCAGAAGGGCGTCGACCCGGCGGTTTCCAACGCGAAGACGGCGATCGCGGTCCACGCAAACCAGGCGGCTTCCGCCCCGGCGGTTTCAAGCCCGGCGGCAGACGTACCGATGACCGACCATCCGGCCAGCAATTCTCTCGACGCTCAGACAGCGGCGATGATGACGAAGGCGACTCAGGCGCCCCACACCCAGCCCTCGGCGGCGACCGCCCCCAAGGCCAACGCCCCGGCGGCTTCCAGCGACAAGATGGCGACCGTGGTCCACGCCGACCTGGTGGTTTCCAACGCGAGGGACGCCCAGGTGGCTTCCAACGTGAAGAGGGTGACCGCGGCTCACGTCGTCCAGGTGGCTTCCGTCCTGGCGGCGGTGGCGGTTTCCGACAAGGTGGTCAACGCTCCGACGGCACTCGCAGATTCCCTTCTCGACGCCCGGAAGGTGGTGAAGGGGAACGCGGCGGCGGTGAAGGCGATCGCCCACAAGGCCGACGTCCCGGCGGTTTCCAGCGTCAAGATAGTGACCGCGGTCCACAACGACCATCCGGCTTCCAACGCGAAGAGGGTGATCGCGGCCCACGTCGCCCCGGCGGCGGAGGTGGTGGTGGTTTTCGACAAGGTGGTGGCGGCGGTGGCTTCCGACCAGGTGGTCAACGCTCCGATGGCCCACGCAAGTTCCCTTCTCGTCGCCCTGAAGGTGGTGAAGGTCAACGCTCGAGTTACGAACGTCGTCCAGCAGGTCGCCCCGAGGGACGCCCGGAAGGCCGTTCATTCAGCGGTGGGCGTCCCGGCGGTCGCCCGGGCGGACGTCCCGGCGGCAGAGCATTCGGTCGTCGCCCTGAGGGCGAAGGCAATGGCGGCGGCGGGCAAGGAGATCGACGCTCCTCCGGCCCAAGACCCGGCGGCAGTCGCCCTCCACGACGCGGCCAGGACCCCAACGTCTTCAAAGGCATCCACGAAAAACGCAAACGCAAACCTGAGTAGGAATCGTAAAGGCGAGCGGGGGGCGTGAACCCCCTGTCTTCTGTTTTATGAATTAGCTGCCAACTTAAAACAAAGCCCCAGCCCCATGCCCTCCGGCCTCTTCATCTCCAACGACCTCTTCTTCATCAGCAAAGTGACCGGCACCGGCACCAGCCTCGGCTACCCGATCCGCGTCATCTCCAAGGCCTCTGCATTCACCGAGGCCCTGGCGAATCCCGACGTCAACGCCGTCTTCGTTGACCTCGAACAGAAGATGCTCCCGCTCGACCATCTCGTCGCAGCCATCCCGAACCGCGAACAAGTCACCGTCATCGCCTTCGGTGCCCACGTCCAGGTCGACGTCCTGAAAGCCGCCCGCGCCTTAGGCTTCGAAGCCGTCATGCCCCGCAGCCAGTTCACCAGTGACCTCCCCGCCATCATCACCCACTTGAAGGGCGCCAGCCCCGCGTAGCCCCCCGGTAGGGCGAGGCTCCGCCCGAGCCGCTGTCCCGCGTTGCGACGCTGTATCAACGAGTCGACTCATTCCCTGTGTGCCACGGCTGTGTCAGCCGTGCGATCGCGCAATGGACGTCCATCCCCACGGCTGACACAGCCGTGGCACACGCTCAAATCATGCCTGCGGCTTCGAATTAAATAACGGTTCGCTAATACTCCCGATGCGGCACCCCATCAATATGAGCCTGCAGCTTCTGATACACGCTTTCATACCGCCCATGCACATTCGCCCGCTTCATCTCTTCAGGCACATCAACCGCCTTGATCTGTGCCTTGAGGTCGTCCGGTATCGCGGGCAGGTTGTCAATCAGGAACAACGCCTCGATCGCATTCGCCATGCCTGACTGATCGATGTGAATCTGGCTCCCCAGCTTCTTCCACGCGGCCTGATCCTCTGGCTGCTGCGTCAACACCATGTACGATGCGAGCATCGCAACAATCGGCGTCTCATCATTGACCAGCTGACCGATCTTCGTCAGACGCGGTTGCATGATCTTCTCACCACGCTGCAACATCCCGATGAGCCCCCAGAACCTCTGGCAGGCATCTTCACTGTTAACAGCTGCATCCATGAGCGCGAGGACTTCCGGCGTCGTGTCTTCGTAGTGAATCGCGGTCTCGCACAACGGGAGATAATACATCATCGGGTACTTCATCGGATCGTGCCCCATCTCATAAGGGGTCGAGCCTTCCGAGCGAGCCAGCATCATCGACTCCGGCAGGAAGCCAACATCTTTAATCGCCAGCAGATGATCCCAGTTCGCCTTTCGAAATCGTCGCACGACTTCGTCATATTGCGGATCATCAATCAGGTTGTGGACCTCATCGGGATCGTTCTCGAGATCGTAAAGCTCTTCCGGCAGACGCTGAATCCATCGACTCGCCTGTGCCTCGTTGAGTTTGCCTTCGTCATAAAGCCGTTTCCAGACGACCGTGGTCGGAGTCTGAAACTGATACTCGACCGGCTGAATCTCCGCCAGATGCGGATAGTAATTGTGAACATAGACGAATCGCTGATCCCGAACACTCCGGACCATGTCATAGCGCTCATCCATCCGACCTCGGAACCCGAAGACATACGGCTGAGGCTCGACGGCTTTCGGCCCCAGAAATGCCTTCCCCTGCAGATATTCAGGAATCTCCTGGCCGGTAATCGAAAGCATCGTCGGAACAAGATCGACAAAGCTGATCAGCCGATCCGACTGAGCGCCGGCCGCATACTCGTTCGAAGCCAGATGCTTGAATTTCTCCGGAAAGTGCACCACAAACGGCACCTGCAGCCCTGTATTCTTGGCCGACCTCTTATAGCCAGGCATTCCTGACCCATGGTCCGAGAAGAAGAAGACAATGGTGTTCTCTTCGAGCCCTGCTTCTTTAAGCTCCGTCAGCCTTTTATAGAAAAAACCATCCAGATCATTGAGTCGGTCATAATACTCCGCCCAGTCCCGTCGAACTTCGGGGGTATCGGGATGAAATGCAGGCAGCTTAATAGCCGCCGGATCAGTGACTGGCTTGTACTTCGGGTTGCGAATTTGTGATTCGTGCGTCCCGGTGAAATTGAAGACCGCAAAGAACGGCTTATCGGCAGGACGATTTTTCCAGTGGGCATTCTTGCTCGATTCGTCCCAGATCCCCTTGGGAAGGTCGACGTTATAATCGGTTTTCACATTGTTGGTGCAGTAATAGCCCGCCTCTTTCATGTAAACAGACAGGGCTTTGATCAGCCTCGGAATCTTCACGAAGCTTCTCATATGCTGCGCTCCCATGCTCGTCGGGTAGACGCCGGTGATGATCGTCGTGCGGGCTGGGGCACAAACCGGGGCATTCGACCAGGCGGCTTTGTACAGCATGCTTTGAGAAGCAAAGGCATCCAGATGCGGTGTTCTCGCGACGGAGTCGCCGTAGCAACCAATGTCCGGACTGTGATCTTCGGACGTGATCCACAGAATATTCGGCTGATCGGAAGTCGTTTGTGCTGCGATAGTTAAATGACTGCTAAAGCAGCAGAAACCAGCCAGCGCCAAGGCCAGAATGCGAAATGCCATACCTGTTTTTCTCCTGAGATGTCAAAACATTGACGTCGTGCCCATGCTTGGCCCATGAGATCCTTTGGCGGACCTTACTGGAAACTTTGCTAGCTAATCAACCCCAGCTCGCATCCATTGCTTTTGATGTGCCTTCTGATTGTCCCTCAGTCAATTGTGAATATCAAGCTCCCGTGTAAGTTGCATCCCGGAAGATTTTGACTATGATCCCTCTTTCCTTTTTCTCGGGTCACACTGGACCCGAGGCCTTCCATCTACATCCACCGATGAGTTAGTGGTCAACAGGAGACGAGTGGCGGCATGGGCGTCAAGAAATCGGGTAAAGGTCGACGAAAGCTGGGACGCAAAAAGCGACGTATGCGAGCACGTATTCGTCACCGCAAGGGCTAATTCGCGGTTGAGCTGCTGACAGCAATTCTGGGATCGCATTGTTCTCAGTCCCTGCGCGTACGCATGTTCGCTCCCACGCTCTGATTGTACACACCAAAGAGCTCTGGCCAAATTTTGTGCCCGAGCTCTTTTTCATGCGCACTCAACAAAGACAGTTTTGAACCGCAGATAAACGCAGATCCACACAGATAAGATTTGAACGAAAACCAGATCGTTTCATCTCTTATCTGCGTCCACCCGCGTTCATCTGCGGTTCAATCTCTTCTCCCATTCGTGTTCATCCGTGGTTCTCTTCTTCACTACCACTCTGCTGTTCGTGGTAACCCCCCTTTCTTTTTGACTCCTCAGTCTCCCAGCGATACGATGAAACAAGTGATGCCGCGTGTCAGATGGCTCACGCACGCATGGAGACAACATCGGGAAGGGCTTCTCTTGAAACATAAGCTGATCATCGACGCTGATCCTGGCATCGGCGATGCCGTCGCGATCATTACCGCACTGCTTGATCCTCGTCTGGATGTCCTTGGCCTGACCGGCACCGAAGGCATGGTGAGTGGACATCAGGCGAACTGCAATCTCGAACTGCTCGTCAACTCGGTCGACGTCCCCAAGTGGCCCAAGATCGGCTGGGCCAGTGCCGAGCTTCTCAGCAACGACGAGATGGCCCTTCCGTTAACGCGCCTCAACGGTCCTCATGGCCTGGGCGATATGGAGATTCCCTGCCCTCTGCCTCACCGTCGACTCGACTCCGCTAAAGTCATGGTCGACCTGGTCAAGCAGTACCCCAACGAAATCACTCTCGTCTGCCTCGGCCCACTGACCAACGTCATGATGGCTTCCGAGCTCTATCCAGACTTCCTGATCCAGCTCAACAAGCTCATCGTCCTCGGCGGCACGCTCGATGCGCCGGGCGACGCGACAACCACGTCCGAGTTCAATGTCTACGCCAATCCGGAAGCTGCCCGGTTCGTTCTCAAGTCGTCCGCGACGAAGATCCTGATTCCTCTCGAAGTCCAGCACAAAGTCAGCCTGACTTTCTCCGAGTTTGATCGCATCCAGTTCGATGAGAAACTCCCCGCTCACCGCCTGCTTTCGAACCTTTTGTCCTACGCCCTCAAGTCACACCGACAATACCTCGGCGAAGAAGGTATCCATCTCCGCGAACTGACTCCTCTCGCCTACATGGTCCGCCCCGACCTCTTCACCACCGAAGGCATGGCGATCGATATTGAAACCCAGGGCGAAATTACCCGCGGCATGACGATCTTCGACCGCCGCAGCAAGCGCCTCTGGCCCATCAACATCGCCATCGCCACCAAAGTCGACGCTGTTGGCGTTCGCGATTACTTCTCGAATGTTCTCTCGGGACGTGTGTTGTCATAACGTAGCTCCCTGCCTCGGGAGGGCGAACCTCCGTGTGAGCCGCTTCTTTGCGTTGCGATGCTCCAATTGCTCATGGAACTACGATGGCCTCGCAGGCTTCGCATCCTCCTGCGCACCGCTCGTTGTCGATTTGCCGGTGTCATGTTGCAACGCAGGACAGCGGCTCAGACGGAGCCTCGCCCTCCCATTTGAACAAGCGTTGTCGTTCTCTGACTTTTTTCCACGAATTCTGTTCAACTCACTGCCACCTTTCGAACAGGTGGCAAATCTAAAACTGACTCAGCCTTTCGGCCTTCTCTTCTCGTTCCGAACCTCAGCCGGCGAAAATTTCTTTCCCATTGCTCTTTCATCCCTGCACTCGCTCTGTAAAAATCCCCTCGATAAATTTCTCTTGTCCCTGACATAGACGGGGGGCCTACCCAGCGATGCTCGCAGTCAGCCTGTTCGTTTTCCTGGTTCTGCTATTGGGTCTCGGTTTCTGGTCGACTTCGAACATTGAGAACGAAGAGGACTATCTCGTCGCGGGGCGACGCCTGCCTCTCTCATTGGCATTCGGCACACTCGTCGCGACCTGGTTCGGCGCGGACAGCGTCATCGGCTCCAGCGAAGCTGCTTACGAAGAAGGGATGCGTGGCGTCATCCTCGATCCCTTTGGTTGTGGTCTGGCCTTGATGGTGGCAGGACTCTTCTTTGCCCGTCGCCTGTGGGAAATGAAACTCTTCACGACCGGCGATCTCTACCGAAACAAGTTCGGGCCCAAAACCGAACTCATCTCCTCGGTGATTCAATCACTCGGCTATCTCCCCTGGATTGCAGGTCAGTATCTGGCGTTGGGGAAAGTCCTTCTGCTCGTTTATGGCATCCCGGTTAACTATGGCATCGTCATCAGTGCCGCGATCTGCATCGCGCTCACTCTTTCGGGCGGGATGTGGGCGGTGACAATCACGGACTCTGCGCAGCTCGTCATCATGTTCATCGGACTGGCGATCGTCTTTATCGACATCATGATCCAGTTGGGTGGCGGTTCGTTCGGGCAGGGAATCACGAACTTCCTGGAGCAGACAGATCCCGAGATGCTCAGTATCATGCCGGAGCTGGAAACAGTTGCGATGCTGGCCTGGGCGTCGTATTGGGCGATTGGCGTCTTCGGTAATATCCCGGGACAGGATCTGATGCAGCGCGTGTTCGCGTCAAAAAGCAGCCGGGTTGCTGTCCAGGCCTGTTTGCTGGCGGGAGTCGTCTACATCATCTTCGGCCTGATCCCTGTTGTCGTTGGGATTCTTGCCCGTCATCAGGAGGTCATTCCTGGAGAGGGCGAAGCCGTCATGCTGACGTTCATGCGTCTTCGACATGGCGCAGTCCTCATGACCATGTTCATCATCTCGCTGACCGCCTGCATCATTTCAACAGCGACCTCGGCCACTCTGTCGCCATCCTCACTGCTTGGTCGCAATATCCTCGGACAATTCGCCTACTTCAGGCAGCAGCCTCTGTGGGTGAATCGCTTCGCGGTTGTTCTCGTGACATGCCTGTCACTTCCGTTCGCGTACCTGTCCGAGAGTATTCACGATCTGCTCAGCCAGTCGCTTGGCATCGCGCTGGTCGGGCTCTTCATTCCGTTCGTGGTTGCGACCTACTGCGAGAAGCGCCACGATCATGCTGGCGTGATTTCGGTCCTCGCTGGAACGCTTGTCTGGTTGGGACATCTGACGGCGATATACCTGCTGCCTCTCTCTGAGAACCCCGCGGCTCCCAGCTCGTTACTCATCGAGTGGATCCACGCGATTCCTCCGGAATTCACCGGGATCACTGCCTGTGCCATCGCATTCGTCATCTATGGGCGACACCCGGAAAGCAGAAGCCTCAAGCTGACGGAAACTCACCCCCCGCTTTCCCCTGTTCAGCCAGACCCGGCCACACTATAAATCATATTCAGACTCTGTGTTCTCTGCAGAAGTTTTGCCACAGAGTGCACAGAGGCCTCAGAGGTGGACGTGGGCAACCTGGTTGCACTTCGGCAATTGATGCCTCTTTCGTTTGTTCTCCTATTACTCGATTTTCGCCTCGGTGATCTCTGTGTCCTCTGTGGCTAAGTCCTCACCATTGTTCAACTCTAAGCCAATTATGTCGAACGCACACGCCAAAGCTCTCGCTGATAAAATTGCCTCCAAGTCTGCCGTCGTCGGTGTGATGGGACTTGGCTACGTCGGCTTGCCACTCATCAATGCCTTCACCAGCAAGGGGATCCGCTGTCTGGGGTTTGATGTTGATGACAAGAAAGTTGTCTCGCTGAACAGCGGCAAAAGCTACATCAAGCACGTCAGCAACGAACAGGTTTCCTCCTGGAGAGAGAAGAAGCTGTTTGAAGCAACCGCTGACATGGGTCGCCTTGATGAGCCCGATGTCATTCTTATCTGCGTCCCGACTCCTCTCAACGACAGCCGCGATCCCGATCTCTCCTACGTAGTCGGGACAACGGAAGCCATCGCGAAGAAGCTTCGCCCCGGCCAGCTCGTCGTCCTCGAAAGCACGACCTATCCGACCACGACCCGCGATGTCGTCAAGCCGATTCTCGAAGACTCCGGGCTCAAGGCGGGCGTTGATTACTTCCTCGCCTTCAGTCCCGAACGCGAAGACCCGGGCAATCCGGATTACACTGCCGCTGGCATTCCCAAAGTCGTCGGCGGGCATGATCCTGAGTCGATGGAACTGGCTTGTGCGATCTACAGACATGCG
>SXPC01000052.1 GCA_005778225.1 Planctomyces sp.
CATGTCGCCGAAGTGGTCTTCGTCGCCCATGATGTCGGTCAGAAGCATGTAATCCTTGCCTTCTTTGACCAGACCGATCGAGATACCAGCGACAGGCTGCTTGATCTTCACACCAGCATCCATCAAAGACAGAGTGGCGTTGCAGACCGAAGCCATCGAGCTGGAACCGTTTGATTCGGTGATATCGCTGATGACGCGGATCGTGTAAGGGAACTCAGCGATTTCTGGAATGACCGGCTCAACGGACCGTTCAGCCAGCGCACCGTGACCGATTTCGCGGCGACCTGGACCACGCAAAGGCTTACATTCCCCGACCGAGTAAGGAGGGAAGTTGTAATCGAGCATGAAGCGTTTTTCGTGCTCGCCGAACAGGTTCTCGACTCTCTGGGCATCGCGGGTCGTTCCCAGGGCAACAGTCGCCAGTGATTGAGTTTCACCGCGTGTGAACAGGGCAGAGCCGTGAACGCGAGGAACATTGCCGACAGCACAGGTGATCTGTCGCAGTTCGTCTGGCTTGCGGCCGTCCAGACGTGTGCCATCCAGCGTGATTTGTCGGACGACTTCCCGCACGACGTAATCGAAGGCGTTGGCGAAATCAGACTGCTTGAGGCCGTCGGCTGTTTCGGTGGCACCTTCTGGGAAGTACTTGGCTTTGAGCTCGTCTTTGACCGCGCGAACAGCTTCAGCGCGTTCCTGCTTCATGCCAGATGTCTTGGCAGTGCGGATTTTCGCGGCGGCTTCGCTGCGGATCTTGGCGATGAAAGGGTTCTCTGCTGGCTCGGCAAAGTCCGGCTTCTTGATGCCAGAGGCTTTGACCAGCTCGTCTTGAAGATCGCAGATCTCCTGAATGATTTCGTGACCGTACATCAGGGCATCGACCATGATGTCTTCTGGAATCTGCTTGCCGAACCCTTCGATCATCAGGATCGAATCGCGAGTCCCAGCGACGACCAGATCGAGTTCGCTTTCTTTCAACTGAGCATGAGTCGGGAACGCAACGAATTCGTCATCGATCAGACCGACGCGGACGGCGCCAATCGGGCCTTTGTACGGAACCGGAGCCAGCATCAGACCAGCAGAGGCACCATTGATCGACAGAACATCCGGAAGGTTCTCACCGTCAACCGACAGAACCGTGGACATGATTTGCAGTTCTTCGCGGTACCACTTAGGGAACAGCGGTCGAATCGGCCGGTCCGTCAGACGCATCGTCAGGACTTCGTGTGTGGTCGGCTTTCCTTCGCGCTTCATGAAGCCGCCAGGAAATTTACCAGCCGCTACGTAGCGCTCGCGGTAATCAACCGTCAGAGGGAAAAAGTCCAGGTGAGCAGGCAGAGGACCGTTCTGAGTCGCCACCAGAACAACGGTTTCGCCATATTGAATCAGCACCGCACCGGCTGCCTGTTTGGCAACTTCACCGGTGGTAATTGTCATTTTACGGCCAGCAATTTCACGTTCTACTACTGTTTTCACGTCGATAGATTCCTAACTACTTGTTGATTGTCACGACTTGTTAATGATCAAAAATGATGGTTTGACTGAATAATTATTTGACTGATGTCAGAAAGTCAAAATGGAGAGTCAATCAAATAAAGCCCTAAGGTCTGATCGATCAGGAGCAAAACTTCTCCCGCCGAATTTCGTTACGACGCCAACCGCCTGCGAACCCTTTCAAGCATTGCTGCGTCTGCCTGCCTGACTGTTGCCTAACTAACCGTGTGCCCGATTAACTGTGTTGCTCATCGCCGAGCACTGCAACCGACCCGCTGCGAAAACTCCGTCCTGGATTCCTTCAATACCAAAACAAAAATACGTCCTGCCGACTCGTCTCCTGCCACCAAGGCAGCGGAGATTGATGAGCACTAACGTCAGCAAGCGACGTGTTTTCACCGACTTCCCGGAAAATCACCACACCCAAAACCAAACCACTCAACCAATCCAACCAGCAAAAACGCAAAAACCCAGCGTCATCGGCTGGGTTTTTCGTTCCACTATTTTCTCAGTCCCAGATCGGCAATCATTTCCAGATAGCGATTCGGATTTTTTCGCTTCAGGTAATCGAGCTGGCGTCGTCGTCGGCTGACCAGCATCAGGAGACCACGTCGTGAAGCGAAATCTTTATTGTGACGCTTCAGGTGGGCAGTCAGTTCATTGATGCGGTGAGTCAGAACGGCGATTTGAACATCTGGAGAACCGGTATCTTCGTTGTCACGACGATATTTCCCGATCAGTTCCGTCTTGATTTCTTTGGTGATCGACATTAGGTCAAAATCCTAACTAATTAACTGCAAAATACTTAATTCAAATTCTGCTGCTCAAAGCCGAGCCCCTGCAGTTAAGAGCGACGTCTCCGAACATCACGGATCGACTGTCATGCTAGCGATGGCTGATGCGTCTCGACCGACAGACTGTCTCCCTCGTGATCAGCCCGACAGTATAACGTCCCTGACAGCAGTTTCAACTCAAGCAGCCCTTTCCGCTCAACCGAGGGCTTTTTTGACGAGTCGATCCGAGAGCAATGAAGGCTTTTCTGGCCGTTTCACGACTGTCTTAACATCCAGATCCTGCGTACGATTGACGACAGTCGTTCCCGCCAGACCGTTCGGAAGGAGCCGTATGACCGATATTCAACTTGAGCAGCCAACCGATCACACGCGCCAGGATATCGCAACTCTTATCCGACCGATCGATATCTTTGAAGGCCCCGATGAACTGACGTCAATGCTCCTGCCATTTTTTGTCCCCGAGGCTGCTGGCATCAACAACCTGGGACGATTAATCAAACTCCTCTACCACTCCAGTCTGATTCCCGATGAAGGTCGCTATCCCCGGTTTCGAGTCATCTGTGGGCGGGAATCCTTCGGGCATCATGTCGAGTTCGCTGCTCCCCTTCCGAAAATGAATACCGTCGAAGCCATTCGGAAATTGGCCCCCGCCGTCTCGGATCTCAATACCGCCTTACGTTTGGTCGACGATGGAGACGGGGGCTTCTCCGCCTTCCAGATTCTGGATTTTCAGGAACACTCCGTCCGCAGCAACCCCGAAGAATTCTCCGAAGTCTCCCTGCCCGACGGCACCTTAACAGTCCGCGTCGATGGCCCCGGGGAACTTCGCGCGACGATTCAACCCGGCCCGGTATTTCACTTGCGAGGCAATCGCATCCGAGCGCTCGTCGCGTTTGATAAAGCCGTCATTCCGTTTCGTCAACTCGTCAGCGGGATGTGCGCAAAACTCAGAAGCCAGTTCGAAGCCGTCGCGGCAAAACCCTTGCCTTCTCCCGATATCCTCGTCGATGGCTTCCTTTACATGTGGGCAACGATGATGGCCGACGTCATCAACTCCCCGCATGGCGGTGCCTTTCTCATCGTCCCTGATCGCGAAGGGAGTTGTGTCGAACCAAAGTTCCTCGCCAACGGCAATCTCTTCCAGGCTTACGAAACAACCGTGATGGCACTCGCAGAAAGAGTTGGCGACGATGGTTCCGAAGCCCGCAAATTCTGGCTGCTCCAGCGAGAGCATCTCCTGCGTGTCGCACGCATGTTCGGACGCCTGTCTGCCACCGATGGAGCTGTCCTGTTCGATCGTGAACTGAATCTGTGTGGGTTCGGTGCCAAAATTATCGGTGCCATTCCCCGACTGCCCCTCTTCGACGCCGTCACCCAGCGTCCCCTCGACGAACGCCTGAGCACCGGCATGCGACACCGCTCAGCCGCAGAACTCGTCCGCGCCGTCCCCGGCGCCATCGCCTTCGTCATCTCCCAGGATGGCGACCTCACCAGCTTCTACAGCAACCAGGAAAAGGCCTTTCGCCTCTCCAACCTCGACGCCTGGGGAACAGTCTCGGACTTCCTGTAACACCGCTCCCATCAGTAACGGAGTTGCATCTCGCCTCTTATTGATCAGAGAACAGAAACAGGCCCACGCTCGCTCGGTTGGTCATGTCATCCAGCAGAATCGGCTGGTAGTAATAGGTCCGTTCGTCGGTCGAGATGCGTCGATAGTCGAACTGCTGCGAGGCCGACTGATCCATCGGAATCAGGCTGGAAATAGACTGGCCGACGTCTTGAGAAGAAATCAAATGACCCGGTGGGTAGCTGTCCATGATCGTGCCGTCGTCGCTGGTCAGCAGGACGCTCTGCGTGACCTTCATATTGTTGGCCGCAAGTTTGCGGAAGACCTGTCGGAAATCCATTTCGATCCCCAGCGCACCATAGAGTTCGCCCGTCACCTGATCAAAAATCGGTATCGCAGCCGTCAGTTCCAGGGGATCGCCCGGGCGGTGTGCTGGGACTCCAGACTCCTTGGCTAACAGGACAGGATCCGTCGTCAGATAGACATCGCCCGACTGCAGGGACAAGATCGTCTGCAACTCTGCATTCATTGGATATAGACGCAGACGACTGGTCGGAACATTGCGGACCGAGCCAATCTCGTGTCGCGTACGTTCGAGTCGGATCACTTCCGTGAACTGCTTGGTGTTGCGATCAAGGGAGCCCAGCCAGATGGTCAGGTATTCGGTGTTCGCCCCCATCAGTCCACTGAGGATGGTATAAATACGATCGACAGCCTCTTTTTCGTCATCCGATCGCTTCACACGAAAATCGATGAGTGTCTGGACCGGGGGAATGGACGCCATGAAACGCGTGTTGCGAGCCAGACTTGAAGCAGGGTTCCGCAGGTTGTCACCGAGTTGACGGGCTTCACCTTTCAATGCCTCAAAGCGAGTTTCCCGTTCATGCTCAGCCGAGCGACTGGCATCAATGGCGGAGTTGACGCCCACCACGAGCAGCGTGATCAGAAGCGTCGCCGCAATCTGCGAGAAACGTTGGTGCGCGGAGATCCAGCGCTGAATCCGCTGCCAGTTGGTTTCGCGATAAGCCGACGTTTCTTCACCCGCAAGATAACGCTGGACATCATCGGCGAGTTCCGATGCCGTTTGATAACGGGCATAACGCTTCTTCGACATCGCCTTATAACAGATGGCATCCAGCGGAGCTGGGATAGAGCTTCTGTGCTCGCGTGCCCGCGGTGTCGGGCGTGAGACAATCGTCGACAGGATCGTCGCGATCGAGGAATTGCCAGCCATCGTCGAGTTGCGTTCCGTACGATGCGGAGCCGTCCCGGTGAGGATGCAAAAGAGAATCGCACCCAGACCGTAGATATCGGTCCGTTCATCAATCTCGTCCTGTCGCCCGGTCGCCTGCTCGGGAGCCATGAACATCGGCGTGCCGAGGATCTGACCTGCGACGGTCCCATGAGCCGACTGTCGTTCGTCAGCGTGCGTCTCAATACTATCGATCAGCCCTTCATCGCCAATGAGCTTCGCCAGTCCCCAGTCGAGAACGATGACCTGACCATACGAATCCAGCGCGACGTTTTCAGGCTTCAGATCGCGGTGAATGACCTTGCGCGAGTGAGCATACGCAATCGCCTGACAGATGCTGGTAAAGGCATTCAGCAGACGCTGCAGAAGCATCTTGGATTCAATGCCAGATTCAATCCGTTCATGGTACTCGTTGATGAGATCCTGGAGGTTCTGCTTCCCCAGAAACCGCATGACGTAGAATTCCTGTTCATGCTTCTCGTCGACACCGAACTGATAGATCGGGACAATACTCGGGTGTTCGAGTCTTCCGGTCAGTTCCGCTTCGCGCTGAAACCTGCGGACAGCAGCAGGAGACTGATGGATGCCAGTGCGGACTTCTTTGATCGCGACGAGGCGACTGAGCATTTCGTCATGGGCCAGCCAGACCGTGCCCAGTCCCCCTTGGCCGAGCTTACGCACAAGGCGATAACGACCTTTGGCCATCCGCTGATCCGAGCCATCGTTGGCCACCTGGTCATGATGAAAGCCAAGAAGTCGACCAAGCCGACCACTCCCATCGATCACATCAACGATGGAGCTCCCCTGGGAACTGAGCCGAGTATCGCGCGGACCGGCGTTTCGAGAGCCTTGCTGGATCGAGCGATGAACCTGATCGATCAACTCCCGTCGGTTCTCATCAGTCAAGGCACCAACACGAACCAGGTACGCCCCCAGCGATTCCTCACCGTGAATCGTCCACTCATGAACGGTTTTTTTAAGATCATGCTCGGTGAGAAAACCACGCCTGACGACCTCAGCAGCGAAGACGATGTCGTACTCCTGCTTGGTCAGGCCGCTGAATTGTTCGATCGGCTCATCGTCTTTGGAAATGAAGGTTGCTTCGTGGTTTTCGATCGCCATGGAGGGGGACTGTCGGGGATGAAAAGTGAAAATGCGGGTGTTTGGGTGAGTTCTTCAGTCTAACCTGATGGCGGACACGACGAGAAAGAGGATTCACGCTCCATTTTCAGAATCTGGGAATATTGGGAAGGATATTCCGTGGCCAACGCCCCAGTCCGCGTCACCATAGGCGCAGTTCGGACGGAATCAACAGGATTCACGTCAAGGCTCCTATCGCTCGGACGGCGGGTTGCGTAAGATAGGTGGTCAACAAAAAACTACCTGTGCGGGATGGCACAGTGCAATTTTTGATGCTTTCGGTAGTCTGACTCGACAAAAGGATGTGGGAGTAGATGCCACTTGATTCCTTTTTTGAAGAGACGCGCTCCATGGCTAAGTTATCAGATTCCGGTCAACAATATGTCACGAGTATGGCCCAGAAATACGGCCTCTCCGAAGACGCCGTGACCCACATGCTCGTCGCGATCAGCAACGGTCACGGCTCCATGGCTCAGTTCAACCACCCCGAATTCGGCGGCTATGGCCAGTGGATGCGTGGTGGGATGACGATGGTCAGCGACCTGTTCAATTACCAGTTGAAATCCCGCGTCGACGGCATCTGCAACGACCTTGCCAACGCCATCGACAATCATCAGATCACCCCCTACACCGGCTCTTTCCAGTCACAAAGCCAGGGCAACGGTTACGACAACCAGGCCCAGGCCAACGGCGGCGGGTTCGGCCAGAACAACCTCTTTGCCCCCGATCCGGAAGCCAACTGGTGGCCAACAGAAATTGGTTCTCCCAGCGCCACTGGTTCCCAGAACAACGTCAAATACGCCTACTTCGCGAATGCCAACCGACTCGCCGTCAAAACAGGCAGCGAAGTCTGGGTCTACGACACGCTCAACCACAACATCGGCGGCTTCGGCCAACAGCAAGGCTCCGGGGGTTCGATCACCTTCACGAGTCAATTCGGAACAGTGAATCTGTCGACACTCCCCGTCGTCTCAAAAAACGGCGTCAAGCAGCAGCCTGCCCAACCCGCGAACTCACCCGCAATGAATTCGCAGCCAGCCCCTTCACAACCATCTCCATCGTCTTCCATGTCATACTGCGAACCCGCCCCGAATGCACCATCACCAGGCTCAGCAGCTCCATCAGCTGCCGGTGGTTCGAATATCTTGGAAACACTCGAACGACTCGGCTCGCTCAAAGACAAAGGCTATATCAGCGACACGGAGTTCAATCAGAAGAAAGCAGAACTGCTCAGTCGACTGTAACAAGACGGACTGAGTGCCTTTGAACGTCTGGCTTTCATGCGAAAAACCGAGGATTCCGTGAAAGCCAGCGGACTTGTCGTCGTCATCCTTCCTGTCGCCGTGAGCACCGTGCTGGACGTTGTGGCGAGGCCAGTTTGATTGATCTCAATCGAGAGGAACGCATCATGGAATATCGACAGCTTGGCTATTCGGGGCTTCAGGTCCCTGTTCTCAGTTACGGGACAGGAACCTTCGGCGGGTCGAATGAGTTCTTCAAGAAATGGGGACAGACAGACGTCGATGAAGCAAAGCGTCTGATCGATGTCTGCCTTGATTCCGGTGTCAATTTCTTCGACACCGCGGACGTCTATTCCAGCGGCGACTCCGAATCGATCCTCGGCAAAGCGCTCGAAGGCAAGCGGGATCAATGCCTCATCTCGACCAAGACGACCTTCAAGATGGGGGATGGCCCCAATGATGCGGGCTCCTCCCGTTACAAGATCATCCGC
>SXPC01000053.1 GCA_005778225.1 Planctomyces sp.
CCATCCTTGCGGCCTTAGGTAGCAGAAAGGTTCCAATGCGACTCAATGCGATTTTCGAAATGAGCGTTTTGTGCTTGGACACGGTGGGAACAAGAAGTACCAGACGGGCTGAACGAACTCGCTAAGGGGTCGGCGAACACAGGCGAATGCCTGCAAAACATCGGGCCCGTTCACTATCTCGTGGACCTGAACGAGTTTCGGTTATGCATGGATAGGAATCCTTGGCCTTTCACAGCCAGTCGATCAGACCGTAAACTCAGCTGATTCGGTTGCTTTGCTATTAATCGCGTCGTTATGTGGATGCGAATTGGAACTCATTTTTACCATGGGTAGATCACTCCACAGAAAAGGAAAAAGAAGTCAGGCTCAAACCGCCTGACTGTAAACAGCGGCGTTCATATTTGAAGCCGCCAGGGTTCTCATCACACGGTGTTCACGGCAGATCACTTCATACCCGCGACCACGATGAGTCACGATCTGGATATGAGTTTCAGCGAGTTGACACCTCATGTCCCTGACCGTGTTCCTGATCACGGCGTCTGAAGCTCTTCGACCCAAACCCGGCACTCCTGCTCGGATCTGATTTAATGAACAAACACGGTTTTGCTCAATCAGAAAGTTGAGGAGTTGGAACAATCGCTGCTGTGCCAGCCCAGAACCAGCAAACCACATATAACTCTGGTATGTGTAATCGATAATTCTCCAGCCAGGTGAATAGAATGCCAACCCGTACGGTGGATAGATACGACATGCTGCGTAACGTCGGGGCGGGTCGTATTGCGGATCAATTGAAAAAAGTCTCGTTCTCACTGAGAACTCCTGTGAAAGGTCAAAAACATGCCGGTACTAGAAGAGTCTCTGCACCGTGGAGTAGGGAAAATGTGAATTGCTTGATGATACCGGGTCGAAATTCTGTCTCCCCTGAGACGACACGAGCACAGGCGTCCACTGTCCACGTCCGTCCAACATTTTTTGCATTGTTTGTTGCTGAGAGAAAAAAATGCGCATCCCCCAAATAACAACAATTGAAAAAACCTTGGACGGGACTGGACATTGGACGGCTTTGCAAAAAAATGCTCAGTTCAGGTTCAAAAAACGTGTCAAAAGGCGTATCCAAATTGCAGCGATGAGTCGACAGGTAGAGAAAATCCGCCCGTTCGAAGGAGACGGGCGGATCCCCAAAACGGGTCTGATTACGTCGCTAACGTGCTTCTATGACTGTCGCTGGCAGCATTTAACGGGCTGAAGTTTCGCCGTTGCTGAGTAGCCATACCGACAGGATTGCTCCAGCCAAGATTTCTGTAGCCACGGACACGGTGGCCATTGACTGTGGGACGACTAAACTGGACGACAGGGAATCTGGACTCGATCACCTGCTGTAGACGAGTGCCAGATACCTTAGGGCGGTTTTGCCGCTGGCAAAACTCGGCATATTCTTCCATCACTACCTGCTCCGCAATGAAATTGCCACATTGCTCGACAAAGTATTCGGTCACAAAATCGAGCTCTGGATTACTACTCAGCAGATGCTCAGTCTGACGATCCTCACAGACTTGGCTTTCGGTAAAGCAACCATTTCTTCGAAGACGCTGGAGCCCTACTAACGCCCAGTTGAAAATCCCAGGTAGTTCGCCCGAATTCCTCCAGTAGTCGATTGAAGACATGGCCGTGTCTCGCTCTCCAGGCAGAATCGGGCGGTCGAATACGATCATCTTCAAGCGGCGGCGGATTCCATCTGTCCGATCGGTGAACCTTGGTGCCGTGTTACAGGCAAAGACCAGACGGGCCGTTGGCAATGCGGAAAACGCTGGGCGGTACTTCTCTTCAAACAGGATGGGAGTGCCACCGGTGTAATCTTTCAATCGCGACTCAGCTACTTTTGCCAGCTCGTCAATTTCCGAACAGATGTTGACGAGTTTGCCATAAGTCTGAACCAGTCCGAAGGATTTATCGAAGCTTGACAACGGCACCGATGAGCAGTTCCCATCGCCACAAAGTGCCCGGAGAACATTGAGTACCGTCGATTTACCAGATCCCGCCGGTCCTTCAAGCACAAAAAACACCTGGTGAGAATTGTCATAGCTCAAACACAGCCCGAACATCTCTTGAACAAGAGCAATCCGACTTTGATCATCGGAGAGCAACATCTGGACAGTCCGCAGCCAAATAGGACAAGTCGCAGCGGGGTTGTACCCGAAATCCAACGAGACAAGGTCGAAGAATTCCGATGAGTGTGGCTGAAGGCCAGACGTTGTGATAACCCCCTGTGAATCAATGTACGCGATGCCGTTTGAAAACGAGACACGTCGCATCAGAGGATCACTGGGAAATCCATAGATGTTCACACCAGCTGATAGATCCTGTGGAACTGAGGCCAGTGTTTTGACAAAGCCCAGAACCTGTCCTGCTGAAAGGACCATTTTGGGGCCCTTGAGCTTTTCAAGAAAGTCGATAACGTCTCGCTGGATTGTCTGATCGTCGACCCTCTCCCAGCGGGTTCGAATAAAGCGATAAAATTGACCGCTACGATGGAGCAGACGGCAACTCCCTGCGCCGCTTTCGCAAACACATAGGTAGAGATGGGCTAAAGAGTAACCATCCAGTTGCGCCTCACCCAGTGTCAAGCCACACTCGCGAATGAAACTATCTTGCGCGAGCGGAGATTGAGATCCAGACATGATGACGCCTGCCAATCGAGCCTGTATCCGTCGAAAATCTGCCTGTGTCAATGCAGCTGGAGCTGTAACCGCCCTTTGAAGAAGCGGTAGTAGATCGGAAAAATTACTGCCCAAAGCGGATTCAAGCCCTGCTTGAGTAACAATTTCATCGGCAGGCGTGTCAACTGTCGCCTGCATTGCGGCGATCGTCAGAAGTAGTGACAGAAGATTCCTCACCCGCCCTTCAGGGCTTTGGCTTCTGGCGATAGACAACGGTACCTGCAAACGCCCGCGGAGTTCCGGGCTCTTGAGGTACGCGGTCATGAATTCAACGAACTGTTGGTCGTCAAACATTCAAAATCCTAATCAGAAACGTGATTGTAAGCAGACTTGACCGTGCTGATGACTTCGCCGCGTTCTGCGACATTGCGTGGACCAAAGCCAGGCATCAGGCGATCAATCGCCACCTGCTGGGGAACTCCATGTTCCGCAAGATCACAGGCAGCTCTGAAAAGAATATTGTTTCTGCCACCATATTCGTGGCGATAATTTCCGTTCAGGAAGTCACGGGTCGCTTTGCGAAGTCCATGAACGGGATGACCTGGCGAAGGAGCCATACCGATCGAAGTCGACACGGCCACTGGTCGGGGACGAAGATGGTTAGTGATTGCATCCGCTATGGCGGTTGGTAAGGGGGAAAGGTTGCGTTCAAAAATCGAGCAACCAGGAAGCCATCGATACAGAAGGCCACTGGGGTGAGTCGACGGCGGAAGGACAATCAGTCCGCCATCACCACGAAATTCGAGTTGTGGATGCCACGGTGCCATCGTGGCACGCGTCTGTAAGCCAGGCGGGTGCCTGAAGAACAAATGGCATTTATAAGGGTTGGGTGAGCCAGACTTGCTGGCAGGACACGTAAATCGTGGGCCAGTATGCTGGATCAGAACGTCTAACGCATCTTTTCCGTCAACGTCGATTACAACCAAGTCGCTGACAGGTCCCAGCGCGGCAGCAATGTTGCCACCAGGGTAAATTTCATACAGCCGTTTCAAGTCTTCGAAAGACTCGGGCAACCCTGACTTCAAGCCTGCATAGCGATAATTTGGATGCTTCTTGTACACTTGGCAGGGAAAAATGTTGATCCCCAGATCGTGATACTCTTTGAGTCGATCGAGATGAGAGGTGATGTGCAGAGAACGCCCGGCGGTCGCTAGCTGGTACTGCGACGACACAGGAGCTAGTTCCATCCCGCGAAGCAACTCTTTGAGTTCGTACTCATCACAGCGGAGATCGTTCGAAGCGAGCCGACCACTTTGGCCCTGAAGACTATCGACATGAGACATCTGTGAAAACCTCCCCCTAACGCATTCCGAAACCCAAGAGACCGCTAACCCAAGAAGGTAATAAACATGCTCCTTATGAGCCGACTATACATATCAATAAGGAATCTAATCAATGCCATTTTAAATATATATTTGCAAATACTTTCTCGTTCGAAACAAATGGTGTTCATGTGAACAAAGTAGTCCGCTTTACTTAATAGAAGTCCTATGAAGGCCACTGCGACGACGTCTTTTACGGATTTCTCACTCTCTAGGAGGCTTCGTAGAACGTAAATGCCAGCCGGCGTCATCAGATGGCGCCGGCCAGCGTTTAACTTACCGGGGAAACCTTGGCCGTCGACTTTGACCAGCCCTTGATCCGCTATTGTGGCATTGAGAGCGGTGCGGCTGTGAGTTCTGGTTCTGAGAATGGACAGCGCACGCAAGGGCACGCAGGTGACAAAATGCCTCCTGCAGCTGTTCCGGGCTGTAATCAGTCCCCGAAATCCCTTTCGTGGCCAGATCGTTTATGATTCGTAGTGTTTTTTTCGTAACAAACAGGCCGCTGCTTCTGGGCACTGTCATTCCTCCTTGAAAACAGTAAATTTTTGGGCAAAACAAACCAACCACTTGGTTTGTCAAAAGTGAAAATGAAGTGGTGTATGATGGCGAGTCTCGTAAAAGTCGCGACACGCTGCGGAGGTAATCACCATGCACAGGCATGATCGCCTTGTTCGCCTCCTGTAAGTTGAAAAACGTGCGAAAAAGGGTGGACACCAAGGACACCTTGAGCCCGCCGGATGATTCAACCACATCCGATCTCTTCTGCACAAAGTTCTGGCTTTGGTTGTCATATCAACCAGACAGGACAGTCTCACGACTGTCCTGCCTAACGCTGGTCAGATACGACTGCCAGACACGAACTGATCAAGACGACGCCTTGAAGCACGCCATGCCCTACGTACGCGTGGAGACTCGGGACAGGTATAAAGGATCCAGTCTGCTGGAATCACCAGCATGTACCCTTGGCCTCGTACACGAGGAAGTGAAAACCCAAGCGAGATCAGGTCCGATCGAAGATCACGCATGACATAGTGGTAATTCCTTTCAGGAATTAGCCGCTGCAGCATTGCGTCATCGCAAACACGACCGACATGACAAAGCATCTCGGAAAATGCGGCGAGTTTCCTCTGCCGCGTTCGCAACGTGCCCGCAAAGCAATAGCGTTGACTATTGACGAGGCTGATAAAGCTGGCGGTTTCCAAGTCCAGTATCAGGCCAAAATTGGCGAAATTACTTGCTCTAGGGTACTGATCGAATACATCTTGTCCAAGAACTACGGCCTCTGAATACATTCTCAACATCCTTTAGAAAAAGGTTTCAATGATAGGTTCGCACATTTCAATACAGATGTGAAACCAAAACAACAGGCATGGTGACGTTTGTGTATATGTGTGTGAATAATGCGGGCATATAGGACATCATTTCAAAAACTGGCGCAGGCTATGTATTGACCAGTCCTGGTATCTTCTTTGTTCGGCTAAAACCACCCATCTTTGTAAAAAAGTCTCAACGGTAGGTGCAACGACACTGGTAAGAGAATGTTCTAGACCTGCTTTTTCAGGTGGACACCGTGGTATCCAGATCGAGGCCGGTGTTGAGGCACTACCCTCGATCTGGATGACTAGCGATCAGCCTGAAATGTTCCTTCACAGCTGCTATGAGCACGATCCCTTAGGCTGGATTCAACGTGATGCCATGGAAGGCCCGTGTTCTGATCGCGTTTCTGGCCCCAGGGCGTTTCACAGTGACAGATGGAAACATCCTGCGAACAAGCCGATTGAGCTCCACTTTTCCAACAGGTCGTTCACCGTTGCCGCGTAGGAACTCCTGGCACGCTTGCCAAAGATCAACCTGCCCCACAGATCCCTCAGGTGATTCCTGGACTCTCTCCTGAAGAAATTGGAGCGCAGGACACGCTTCGACTCGGTGCTGTTGAAGAAGGTCGTCGACATCCTGGGAAGGAGAGAGTTGCCGACGTTGCAGCAGCCTTGGCAATGCGGCTAAGGCGCAATTCACCAGGCTGGAAAGCTCTTCATCGGAGATTTCAGCGGGAGGTTCACCAGATCCCTCAGTTATTACGACCTGCAGTTGGTTCAAGAACGGGTCGTTAGCCGAGTTGGTTACGGGAAGGTCACTGCCGACAAACACAAGCCAGGCTGGCCCAGAAAATATCTCGCCTGAACTATCCAGGACATGCCTCACTGCTCTTGAAGTGGCTGAATCCAGATCGGCATCGACTTCCGCCAGCACGACGTGGCGACCAGCAAGACGCTGTTCAGGGCGTCTTCCCACCATGAGCGAGACTGGCAGGCGAGTGCAGCTCTGATTCCCAAAGAGTTTAACAATCAGGTTGACAATCGCCGTTCTTCTCTCGGCCGATCCGCACAGTAAGCTGAAAATCCACCTCCAAGGATTGACGGGCAGAATCAACATCGCCAGTAGCTCGATGAATCGTTCGGCGTGTTCCTCACCAACCAGCAGATTCAGCAGCCTTCGTCCCGGCTCACATCCGATCTCAGGCCGATATTCAACCGATATGACGTGCCGAGTGAGACGAGAAGGCGAGTGAGGGTGCGGCGTTAGGCAATTTGGCGAGCCATCTTCGTGGACGCTGACACAGCCGTTTGTGAGCGCGATCCAGATTTTCCGAACGGCCTCTCGAACGTATAGAGACCGGCCACTCTGCCCAGCAAGATTCCTGTAGCAAATGGTTCTTAGCACCCTTGTCACGTTCCTCGCCATCTTTGTACTTCGCCGGATCTGACGCGATCGAAGATAATCTCTCAGCAGCCTGGCGATGTCTTCATCCGTCGCATTTTCAAAACAAGCTTCACGCCAATTTAAGAATTCTTGCCCGTCGAATAGTAGCGTCGGATGCCCGTCACAGGATCTGACGGTCTCGACAAACAGCTCAGCCAGTTCGTCTTCATCGCCAGGATCAATGTCATCTTGCTCATCGGAAGTGATTGTGATCGACAGTTCGCGACCGTCAAAATTCTCACGGTTAACACGGATTTGGCAGTGGCTAACCCTGTCTGATCGAATTTCGTCGTCAGTTGGCCGGGCGGGAATGATCTCGCCTGAAATCTGCGCCGCGTCGATCGAAGGGGAACCTGATGGCTCCAATGCTGAAGACGGGACATCGTCACCGATGCTTTGACAAAAGTTTGTGGACTCTTCCATGAAACGAACTCCTGAAAAGGAAATGAAGTAACCTCAGACGAACATGCTGAAGTTTGGTGATTGCAGAATTTGCATAGGCTTTTTGAAGCATCCCTGGTTGCTAGTCGAGAACGCGGACGGGTGGTACTGGATACTGGCGACGATTCCGTCGATTGCCGACAGGGAAAAGCAGTCGTCTACTATTCGCAGTTGCGAACAGATTTCTTGGGCGTAGTATTCCGGCATGAGATGCACAGCATCGCTGAGCTCTCTCTGCCATTTAACTTTGAGTGTTCGTGCATTGCCCATTTGATTGGGCAATGAAATCGATATCAGGGGATGAACGCTGGGAATTTTGATCAGTCGTCTCCACATGTACTCCAGTTGTCGAACCTCAAAGGCTTGACCTGAGTTCCTAACCAGCTTTGCCAGCAGGAAGTAGCCTTTGGTGACGGGCATCGAAAGTGGTTGACCACATTCTGACCGAGTGATGGTCATGCACGGAAAGTGAATGTCGATATGAATCATGAGGAATGGATTCCCAAGAAAAAAAGCGATGTGGGTCTTTCACGACCAGGACGCGGTAGTGCCGCTGTCGGAGAACTCGTACTGCAAGGGCAACTTGAATCAAGCACGAGTTGGGCCTCCGAGATTCTTGAGCTGTTGAAGTAGCGCTGTTTCAGCGGCCACTTTTCGCGTTGTCGAGGCGATTGTGACTGCCTGCGACGGTGTGTTTCTCTGTCGCTTCGCCAGCGTCACTGCAATGATGAACCGCAGCACTGCCTCTTTCGATGTGCAGGTGGTTCCGCCGACGTAAAGCACTTCCAGCTTCTCGCCGTGAATTCCACGAGATGCATATCGATAGATCGTTGACAAGCTGATCCGTTTCCCCCCTTTTTTTGATGGAAAGAGTTTCGCTGCCTCACTCAAAGAACAGAGCGTTTCGCTGGCAATTTCGTGTGGTTCCATGTTCGATCTCCTTTTCGCTGTGGAATTGGACAGAGGATCGCAAATACTGCGTCCAATCAGAACACAGCATGATTGGATCTGACCAATTCACTAACGAGTTCATGACTTTCGGTCGCAGCGATACTCAGCTTCGAATAATGCCCTGAAATTGAACCTAAAGAAATCACACATGATTGGATGTCAGCATTGCTCCATAAAAAAAGCCCAGGGAGTTGACTCCCTGGGCTTGCTTAAGAAGGTCGATGTTGGTCTGGCCAGCTTTGTTTAAGCCAAAACTCTGACCTGAATATGTTCCGGTTCGACAGAGAGCCCCCAGACCTCAAGCTTCTCTTTCACAAATTCAGGCGGTGGTTCCATATCATTGAGAACTGAAGGGCTTTCTTGAGCTTCGACAGCAATAATAAAGTATGAATTACACCGCTCTCTCTCTGCTTGCCGTTCGGGCGCGTCCTTCAACCGATACCCTTCGCCGTAACGGCTATCGACGACTATCCCCAATGGGAGAATGTCCTTTTTCAGACGACAAATTTCTGCGGCATACGTCGAACGTCCGGCCAGGTTGTCCATGTTACAAGCCTCCATGCTGATTTTTTTGCCGACTGTATTGCCGAAAGCTGAGGTATGACAATCCAGAAGCATCCCTCTTCGTTGAGTCGATGTGTGCTTACTGCCAAGTTCAATTTGTCGATTCGTGAGCATGCAAGTGACAGTGCTGCCCGAACGTTCAGTTAAAGGGTCCGTTGCGTCGAACATCTGAGTTCCTTCCCAATTCGGTGTGTTCACCGCGAAGAGACGCGGTTACGAAAGTCGATCGTCGACAATACGATTCTAGTCTTGCAGGTAAACACAGCCAAGATGGGGGCATTCCCGTAATGAATTCCTCAGCCGACCTTTTGTGCAATTCTGGTCAGCAGCTCTTGGCTCTTTTCAGCGTAAACCTCAACGAGATTGAGATTTGCATGACCCAAGCCTGCCTGAACCCCTTCAGCACCGAACTGACGCCGAATTTTCGTTGCGAACGTATGGCGAAGCTGGTGAGGGTGCCAGTGGGTAACCGTCTGTCCAGACGTCCGTGCCTTCTTGATCGCGTATGAAATCGCCCGACGGTAAGAATCCGTTTCATATCGATCCCCCCACCGCTTCTTTCGTCCGGACCTTTCCGCGATACGTCGCTCCCGAGCCTTGAGCTCACTGGGATAGATCTTCGACTTCCGTTCGGACGAAAGCTGTCCCTGTCGCAGCTGATGACGTTGACGCTCTGACTCCGCAGGAGAAAACAAATACCCATCGGACCGAGAGGCCAGGTAGGGAGCCAGAATTGCCTGGCTCTGTGGCCCCAGACCCACGACCCGGCGATGCCCTCGCCATTTGTTTTTGTGCTCAGATACCGTGTAGATCCACACAGGGCCTTCTTGCATGATGTCCTCGACTTTCATCTGAGTGACTTCCATGGGCCGCATACCGGTCAGCAGTTGCAGACGGATCATGTCACGTACGACCGGTGACGCGTAATCAGCGGTTGTCAGGGCGACTTGCTCGTCGACAGGTTTGACCGGTTGAGATTCTCGCGCTGCTGTTCGACCATGTTTCAATCCAGTGACAGCCTGAAGCGCGTGAAATTGATCGCCTCCGATCAGCTCTTCTGACGCAGCCCATTTGAAGATCCGTTTGACCCTTCCGATTCGCTTGTTAACCTCCTTCCGGCACAGGTTGGATGAAATCAGGTGATCGCGAAACTCTTTCAAGGCTTTCGGCCCGAAATCACTGGCAAGCTGATCTCCAAAGACAGCCGAAAGCGCTTTCACGATATCGCAAACCGCGATCAACTCTTTGGTCGGCTGGCCACTCTTGGTGTAGTACGTTTTGGCGTGTCTGACATACGCTGTCAGCAGCTCGTTGATCAAAAGATCTCGTCTAGAAGTGACGATTGGAGCAGGCCGCGAACCTGTGGATGAACCTGGCAATCGAAACTGATTCCAGTTGGCGATCAGTACGTGATACTTATCGACACTCTCCGGCGATTGATGCGTGCCGAGATAGTGGTCTTTACCAGCGATTGTGACGACGGCCTGCCCGGTGGCTTTGTGCAGGCGATACGATGGGACGGCTCCCGATTTGCGAGGCATGCGACGGACCTTTCTGGGATAATCCGGTAGTAAAACCGAATAATCCGGTAGTGGATGCCGCGCAGCTGTGGGACAGCCGGTAACCTAAAGCTAGGATTCAGCAGATGTTATGGAAATGCACTCGATAGGATTCGAACCTATAACCCTCGGTTCCGAAGACCGATGCTCTATCCAATTGAGCTACGAGTGCTTAAGTCTTGCAGTATAGGAAGTTATGTTGATAACGTAAATAATAAGACGTGTTTGTTTTGCTGTGCTTGTTTGTGCAGTTGTTTTTCGGGGAGTTAGATTTTTGCGGTCACATTGTTAAGCAGAAGTCGTTAACTGTAATCCATTCTACTCGAAATCCTGGTGCAGCTGCAACTAATTTGGGGAGCAAACCATGCTCTGATTTTTGCTAATTCTGATGGAGAACGGGCATTGATGCAAAAAGATTGGATGTATAGGCAAGGGGTACTTCAATTGGAAATACACGGCTGCGGGTCATGAGGCTTGCGGGGGATTTGCACAGGCTTTTTTCGTGGCAAGTTGGTGAGCTGGGTGACAGATGCCGCGATTGGGTTTTCGGGTCCTGTATTTCAGATTTGAATCCGCTTTCCGGGTATCAAAAATCACTCTCCGTGCAACAAAAAAGGCCACTTACGTTGAATGTAAGTGGCCTTTTTCAGTGGAGACGAAGGGGATGGGAATCAGCGATAATAATTTTGTGTCTTAAGTCGTGCGTTGTTAGACACTTAGGTGACTGGAACGCCATACACGTCCGGTGAGAGAAGAGCACTTATCGGACTACGAATCGGACGGTAATTCGGACTAATTCTTCTGAAGCTGACGCTCAACGCTGTTGAGCATCGGTCTTCGGAACCGAGGGGGATGCCTGAGTGTCCGGCATGCCTGAAGTTTCAATTGTCTCTTCGCTATCATGGCCAAGCCGAGCGATGTCGGACGATTGCCCCGGTTTGTCTTCCTCTCTCTGTTGTTCTAGGTTTGCGGTTGTCAGCGTATCCCCGGACGGGGGGCGTTCATACACCTTGCGCCCGAATTTGAAAAACAGTGCAGGCGTGACCAACTGGTCGAGAATGGTCGAGGTCAGCATTCCGCCAAACACCACGAGCGCCAGAGGGTACAAAATCTCCTTGCCGGTTTGTCCCGCTCCAAACAGCAATGGCAGCAGGCCAATGAAGCTGGTCATAGCCGTCATCATCACCGGTGCCAGTCTTTCGAGGCTGCCTCGCACGATCATGGCCTCGGAAAACGTTTCGCCTTCATATTTCATCAGGTGAATGTAATGGGAAATCATCATGATCCCGTTGCGGCTGACGACGCCGATCAGTGTGATGAAGCCAACCCAATGGGCGACCGACAGGCTCGTCGCGCTCACCCATATGCGCGGCCATTCCCACCACGGGGCTGCGGCCAATGTCGCCCACTCGGGGCGGTTCACCAGAAGCAGCGTGACGACCGAACCAAACGCGGCCAGCGGGATGTTGACCAGCACCTGAAGTGCGGCACGCCAGGATTCCAACGCTTTGCACAGCAATAAGAAAACACCCACGACACTCAGTGAGCCAAGTAGCATCAAGCGGCGGTTGGCTTCCTGCTGCGCTTCAAATTGGCCGCTGTATTCTACGTAGTAGCTGCCGGGAAGCTTACGCAGGCCGTCTTCGACCGGCTGAAGTGCTGTCTTTATGTCGGAGACCACACTGGCCAGGTCGCGACCCTGAACGTTGCAGAAGACGACCAATCTGCGTTGCACATGCTCGCGGTTCAATGTGTTCGGGCCAGTGGTGTCGAGGATTTCAGCGACCTGCCCGAGAGCCACGCTGCGTCCTGAAGGAGTCTCCAGGATGGTCTCGTTGATGGTCGCGGGATCATTTCGCGATGCCTCGTCGAACCAGACGACTAGGCCGAAATAACGATCTTCGTCGAGAACCTGAGAGACAACGCGTCCCTTGTAGGCGGTTTCCAGCAGTTGTGCGACATCGCCGGGAGCCAGTCCGTAACGAGCGGCCTCCTCACGTTTGACCTTGAGGCGGACCTGCGAGATTTCGACCTGTGGTTCGATTTGCAAATCGACGACACCGGGCACAGTTTGCATTTTCTCCTGTGCGTCATAAGCGGCCGTGCGCAGCTCGCGCAGGTCCTGACCAAAAATCTTCACGGCAATTTGAGCGCGAATCCCTGACATCATATGGTCAAGTCGGTGCGAGATCGGCTGTCCGATGTTAACGGCCGCGCCGGGAATGTTGGAGATGCGATCACGGACATCAGAGATCACTTCTTCACGAGGACGGCCCACCGAGTCAAAACTCCATAGATGCGCGATGGGAACTAAGCGTAGCGCCGCGTATCCCCAGCCCGGTTTTTCAATAGAATGTTCCGCCAGGCGGACATCAATTTCTGACGAGTTGACCCCTTCGGCGTGTTCATCCAGTTCGGCACGGCCTGTTCGACGGGAAACGGAAAGAACCTCTGGCACAACGAGAATCAGCCGCTCGGCACGAGCCGCCACCCGTTGACTCTCGGCAAGGCTTGTACCAGGCTCCATTCGTAGGCTGATGGTCAAGGTGCCTTCGTTGAACGGAGGCAGAAACTCACCTCCCATCCAGAAAATGCTGGCACAGGAGATCGTCACCATGACTGCCACAGTTGCCAGGACCAGCGTCGCATGCTGCAGCGTGAACCGAAGTACCTTTTCAGTGATTTGCTTGAGCCATCTCAGGAGCAACGGGTCGGCTCTCTGGTCAAGCAACCGCGCCCGTGGCAGCAGCATCGAACCAAAGACAGGCGTAAATGTGAGCGATACGACCAGCGAGCAAAGAAGTGAGATGATGTAGGCAATTCCCAAGGGCGCGAACATCCGGCCTTCCAGTCCCGCCATTGAGAACAGCGGAAACATCACGAGAATGACAATGACCGTGGCATAGACAATGGAATTACGCACTTCGGTCGAGGCGTCATAGATGACGTCCAAAGCCGGGCGTTGTTGCTCGACCGGAAGGTGACGGTTTTCCTTCAGACGACGGTAAATGTTCTCGATGTCGACGATCGAATCATCCACGAGATCTCCAATGGCGACCGCAATGCCACCCAGTGTCATCGTATTGATGGAAATGCCCAACCAGTGGAACACGAGAATGGTGAGCAGAATCGATAGAGGCATTGAGGTCAGCGAACTCAGGCTCGTCCGAAAGTTGCCCATCAATAGAAACAAGACAACGACGACCCAGATCGCGCCATCGCGAACGGCCTCGATGACATTCTCGACAGCCGTCTCGATAAAATCCGCCTGTTTGAAGATGTTCCTCTCGATGACCACATCGGGCGGCAATTCCTTCTGCAACGAATCGAGCACCTCCTCAATTCGCTCGTCAAGAACCAGCGTGTTGGCATTGGGCTGCTTTTGCACGGTCATAATGACGGCAGGACCGCCGCTGAGTTTCAACGGGTGGTCATGAAACTCGGTCGAGTCGTCCTGTTGATGGTGGTCCTGAGTACCATGAGCTCTGGGGTGGCTATCATCAGGGGACGAAGACTGATGGTCATGTGAAGGGGTTTCGCTGATGGCCGCATTCACATCGGGATCGATTTTCGCCCATGCGCTGCCGTCGCCGCGCTTGATCGGACCGCCAAATCGGATTTCGGCCACGTCCCGTATCCGCACAGGAACGGGATTGCGCCAGACAACAGGAGTGTCTTGGATTTCTTCGAGCGTCAGGCTTTGGCCGCTGATCCGCAGCAGCGATTCCTTGGTATCGCGAACCATCACGCCGCCACCGGCGATGACGTTCGCTTTGCGTGCCGCTTCTGTCAGTTGCTGGAGTGTCACGTTATGGGCGGCCAGACGGGCGGGTGATGTGAGGATTTGGTATTGCTTGAGGACTCCTCCCATCACCGTGACTTGCGAGACGCCCTCGACGGCCAGCAAGCGATTGCGAAGCGCGAACTCTCCCAAAGTCCGCAGTTCCATCGCTTTGGCGGCTTTTTCTTCGTCAGTTTTTGTCTCGGCGGTGGATCGCAGGCCGAGCAGCATGATTTCGCCCATGATAGACGAGATGGGGGCCATGACCGGGTTGCTGTCGGCGGGCAGTCGTTCGCGGGCCAGTTGCAGTTTTTCCGCGACGATTTGTCGGTCACGATAAATGTCCGTCCCCCAGTCGAATTCGACCCAGACAATCGACAAGCCGATTCCCGATGCGGACCGCACTCGCTGCACTCCCGTCGCGCCGTTGAGCAGATATTCGATGGGCCGCGTCACCAAGACTTCGACTTCTTCGGGCGCCAGCCCTGGCGTTTCGGTCATGATCGTGACGGTCGGGCGGTTCAAGTCCGGAAAAACGTCGACGGGCATCTCACGCAGTTGCACAGCGCCTGCGATGCTGATTACCAGTGCGGCAATCAGCACAAGGGCACGATTCTTGAGTGAAAAGGAAATGATTCCATTGAGCATGGCGTTCATCCTTATCTCAGAGCGGCAAAAGCGGTTTGCAATTGGGACACGCCGCCGACTGCGATTCGATCATCCACGGATAAGCCGTCCGTTACTTCAATGAAACGGTCATCCGCGCGTCCCGTCCGCACAAGTCGTCGATCAAAACTGCCATCGCCGTTTTGAATGAATACAAAGCTCCGAAGGCCGTCGTTCACCACGGCACTGCTCGGGACAGCAAGTGTCGGAGCGGGTTGGCCCGTCGTCAGATGGACGCGGGTAAGCATGTTGTGTTGCAGGCGAAATTCTTCAGGCGGTTGCAACGTGATCCAGGCGGCTTGTGTTCGGCTTTCCGCACCAAGGACTGGCCCCACACGCTCTACGGTCCCTGTCAGTTCCACATCCGGCTTTGACACAAGCCGAATGCGGGCGGACTGCCCAACCTGCAAACGTGACGTATCCTGCTCACTGACATACGCCTGGATTCGTGCTTGTGACAGGTTGTGAATCTCGAACAAAGACTCGTCGGCGCGGATAACCTGCCCCAACACCTGATCGAACTCGACCACGACTCCGTCGATGGGCGCTCGGACCGGCAGCGTCTCGACAATTTGTCTTGTCTCCACAATGTCGCGAACCTGTGCCGCGGAAAGCCCGAGGCTGCGAAGTTTCTGCTGGAGATTGAGATACTGCGTATAAAGCGTCTTGACTCGTCCTTGCGTTTCCAGCACCGTCCGCTTGGAGACGGCTTCCTTGGCACCTTGGAGACGATTTAAGAGGTTTTCCCAGAGCTCATGGTCGAGATGCGCCTTGATTAGTTGCAGTTGGAGGTCCTGTAATTCCAAACTGACGATGTCCGCCAGGATGTCGCCCGACTTAACCTCCTGACCGCGGCCGACTCGGATCGCGTGAATACTGCCCTGCAATTGAGAGGAGGCTGTTGTTCGTCGTTGAGGAGGAATATCGACCGCTCCGTCAACGGCGAGGATCTGTTCAACGCTGTGCCTGGAGACGCTTTCGACCGAAAGGCCAATGCTGCGGGCCGTCTGGGGACTGAGCCTCAAGACCCCCAGGAGAAACAGACTCGACAATTCATGGCCGCCGCGAGTCACAACCCGGTCGCCGGGATAGACATCTCCCGCGACAAGCTGCGCCAGTTCCAATGTTTGTCGGCCCACCACGACTGGTTTCTTGCGGTATTCAGAACTTTCTTTCGTCGAGGCTTCTTCGACGAACACATATCGCTCGGCTCCGTCACTGAAAACAGACGAAGTTGGTACGACTGCCCCTTCGGGACGATTCATGGCTTGAAACCTGGCCTGCCCGGTCATCCCAGGCAGGAGGCGAAACGGCGACTTGGAATTATTAATGGTCGCCCAAGCCGTCGCTTGGTGAGTCAGAGGATCAAGCATGGACCCGACCGTGTCGATTCGAGCCTCAATTTCAAGCCCCGGCGCCGCGTTAAAGACAAGACGTACCGATTGGTCGACTTGAACTCGATGGAGATCGCTCTCCAGGACGCCAATCCTGGCCCAGACTTTCGATGTGTCCACAATTTCGAATAGGTGTTCGGTCGGTTCAACGAACTTGCCGACCGCGATATCCGCATGGACGACCACTCCTGAAATCGGGCTGATGATTTTCAGACGCGGCGAATTGGCAGCAGGATCTTCGCTGAAAGCAAGTCTGGCTTCTTCCACTTGCAATCCGGCGGCCTTGGCCCGCAAAACTTCAAGCGTGTTTTGGTTGAGCTGATGGGTGTTTTCAGCCTCCGCCAGTTGGTTGCCGGGGACTGCCCCCACTAGTGCCGCCGGCGTCACGGATGCCAGGAGTTTTTGCGAGAGCTCCAGATCGTTGACGGCCTGCTGATAGTCGAGTTGTAAGGTTTGCAGGTCGAGGCTATCAATCTCGGCAAGCACTTGCCCCTGTTTAACAACATCGCCCGGACGAACATGCAACGTGACAACTTTGCCGGACAATCGCGACGCGACGAAGGCATGATGCGTCCAAGGAGCAACGATGGTTGCATAGGCACGCACGCCCGCGTCAACCTGTCCCGTTCGCACCTCCACTGTGCGGACATCCAACACGTCACGCGCAGATCGGCTGAGCGTCAAGTGTCCGGCTTTCAGATCGATCTGCACGCCTTTGGTAGGAAGTGGCTGATGCCCTTCATGCCCATACGCAGCCGTTGTGATCATCAAGATGACCAGAACAACCAGGCATTGAGGCTTGAGAGAAACGGGGAGGCACATGGCTAGTGCTCCTTATGATGGGTTGATGCGGAATCTGATTCATGGTTCAAAACATAGGGCACTGTGAGCACATCACCGTTTCGCTGGAATTGCCCCCATGCCTTATAGAGTCCTGATTGCGCGAAATGTGCAGCGAACTTGACGACACCGTCCGGTGCCGAGGTGGCATCGCCCGTAGGATGTGCGTGAACGTACTCGCGACCGTCGGCACTGATGATGACCAAATGGCCCATCGCCCCCAGATACGGCTGCAGATCGGTCACCGCCGCGCCATCAGCATCCAGCAGTTGGAAACTCATGACGGTCTCAGGCTTCGACGCCTGGATATCAACGCGGGCCTTGATGGAGCCGACGACCACTTCGTTTGACACGTTCGCGACCAGCTTCTGGGGCGGTGAGGTCGGGCCAGCAACCGTGATTTCCCCAGTTGCCAGAGTCTGCTGTTGACCTTTGGGTTGGAAGTCGACGAACAGCCGGTAGTTTCCCGACTTGGGAAATTCGTAGGAAACCGACATGCTGCCGGAGCTGTTCACTTCCGGATGAAGGTGGGCAAATTCATCCAGGCCTTCTCGCACGACGATGAGATGGACGAGCTTTTCGTGGATCACGTCAAACGACGTGACGCGGGTGCCATCTTGGCTTTGAATGTGCCCTTTGAGCGTGATGGGTTCCCCAGCTTTCGGTGTCGTCGGTTCTGTTTCCAGCGTGAGCTTCCACTTCTTCTGCTCGGACGAGTGGTGCTCATGCTTTGCGTGGCCTGCGTGCGCATCGACCGGTTGATTCGCACTTGTTTTCGCTGGAGTGGGTACCTCTGGCTTTCCACAACCAACCGTTAATAGAAGTAATCCTGCTGCACACCAAATCACTCGCATGATGAATGCCTTTTCCAATGAGGTTTTATTAAATGCACGACGTTATTTTGTGGTTGATTTCGACCGTTGTTTTTCAGGCGTGCTGACAAACTGAATCATGACTTGCCGGTCGTTGCCCTTTTGAGATTCCCAGCAGACGACAGCGAACTCACTCGTCGGATGCGACGCCACCACAGGATCGCGAGCTTTTGAGGCTAACTCGCGCGGCGAGCCAGCTTTTCCCATTTGCAGCGATAAGGAGCCTTCGCGACCTTGCGTCCAGACCATGAGGGGACCGGCTGCTGACCATGCCGCCCACGGCTGTTGTCCCGGTCCGAGACGTTGTTCGGACGATCCATCGGTAAAGGTCGCGAACACGTGGCCTTCTCGACGCCAAATCGTGACCAGTCCCTCGTTACCATCCGACGCCAACATCCCGCCATCCATCGGGCAGGCGTCCAGTTTCCACGAGGCTTTCCCCAGTTGTCTCGCGCGGGCAAACGACTTCTCATCGTGGCTCGTGGCCAGAAACATGTTCCGATTTCCGCCGAGCGAATTGCGGAACAAAACTGCCGTTGCGCCTTTCGGACCTGCAACTACGGAAGGGTGACAGCACTCGCACACGCTGCCGTCTGGCGAACGGTAGACGCGGACGTTTGGCTTCCAGGTTTGTCCATCGTCCTCGCTATTGGCCATGTAGACTTCGGTCTTCCCGCTACGAAGATCGAGCCATACGCAGGAAACGTCGCCATTCGCCGACACGGACATGCCGTGCAGACCTTCGCGAGCCGCATCCGCACTGTCGTTCACTCGGATTGGCTGCGACCACGACGCTCCATCATCGGTGGAGCGCCAGGCCAGCAAATCACCGTCCTTGCCGCCGCCCTGAGTACCGCCAATCGCCGTGACAATCACTGCCGTCTTCGTTCGCACCACTCGCGGGCCACGCCTCATGCCAGAGGCCAGATTACGGCACGGCATGGAGGCCGTAGCTGCTTTGAAGGTCTCCCCGCGATCATGCGAAGTGTGCAGCCGAATCTCATCACCGACGCTGAAGACGACATCGACTGTTCCATCCGGCCCCACAAATGCCTGGGGCTGCTTGGGTGCTTTCGCGCCATTGCCTTCGGCCAGCAATCGCGGAGCCGATTCGCCGTAAGTTGTGGCCGTTGACGACCACAACAACATCATGCACACGCAGATCGAGCGAGCATTCATGGTTTCAGCTCCAGTGAGGTAAGTGTCGAGGAATAAACCAGTTCGATAGAGCCTTACTTCTTAAGTACGGGACGTTGGCCTTGCTTGTCCTCGTCGTGATGGGCGGCCTTCGCGTTAGCTTTTTTGATCTCTTCCACCTTTGCCAACGTCTCTTGAACATGAGCGTGAGCCGAAGCCTCACACCCCTTGCAGCAAAGGAAAACAGGTTTCCCCTCAAGCATCAGCTTGACAGGCGTGCCCATTGAACCCAGGCGGCTCCCTTCCGCGACTGCACAGAATAATTGCGATTCTGCAAGTGGTTGATCCGCCGCAGGAAGCTTCGCCAGGGATGCAGTGGCCCGCTTGAGCTTCTGGGCCTTAGCCAACGTTTCCTTGCCCTTCTCCGCAGCTTCGTCCTGACAGCCCTCGCAGCACAGGAAAACCGGCTTGCCTTCAATCATGGCTTTAACCGGCGTCCCCATCGCCCCGAGACGAACAGTGTCCATCACGGGGCAATATCGCTGCGCATCGGCCTGTGAACGGTCAGTCTTGGGTAGCTCTGCCAGCGCGGCTTCGATCTTGGCCGTCGCCTGCTTCGGATCATGACCGTCGTTATGGTTATGACCAAGTTTGTCCTGGGACAAAGCTGGGACAACGAACAGACAAGCCACGAACAGCACGCTCGCGCTGACCACTGCTGGTAATAGACGATTCACATTCATGATGTTTCTCCATTCTTCGTTGCTGAAGACCACTGAGTGGCAGCGGCGCTGTGGCCACTTGGAAATCACCCAATAGTCAGAATTCTTCGGAGGGGCCAGTACGGCAACGTGCACGAGCCTACTGTATAGCCTCTGCCATCACTTTGGATTTCAACTCGGCCACCTTGGCCAGCGTTGCATCCGGATTGGATTGCGCCTTCGTGTTGCATCCTTTACAGCACACGAAGACAGGTTGGTCGTTGATGATGAGCTTGATTGGCGGACCCATCGAGCCGAGCGGTTCCTCGCTGACCGCACAATAGCCTTGTGCCTCGGCAAGCGACCGATCTTCGCTGTTGAGCTTCGCGAGACTAGCCGCTTGTTCGCCACTCGCATCGTGATTTCCGTGTTCGGTTTGGGTTGACTTCGCCGAAGTTGCATTTTGAGCCGAGCCGCAGCCCGATGAGGACATCATGGCGACCCCGAAACAGATGCCGAGAACGGCATTAATAGTTGAATTCATTGACTGACTCCAGAAGAGGTTTGATTCGTTGTGCGGGGCTGGAAGGCGCTAGCTAGAGCAATCACTACTTGGCTTTGACGTACTCGCCGGGAGGTCGAATCTCATCCGGGGATTGTTTTGCCATCTTGACGAACTCATCGACGCATGGCGGGCAACAGAATTGGTAAGGCTTGCCATCCACGATCCAGGTAAACTGGGGGTTGGCTTTTGTTTCGGTCACCGGGCAGATCTTGTCCCCTGGCTGGGGGAACATGTCGTGCGAGGATTTCAAGCCTTTGAACTTGACTGATGCCGTTACATTCCCGTTGGCTTGAATATCGGCTTCGGTGTAAATTCCGCCTGGCGTCAGATAGAGAGCCCGCTCCTCGGCATCTGCAACTTTGTCCGGCATCCCGGTATCGTGGTCGCTGTCGTTCGATTTGAACCCCAGTCGAAATCGTTCCCCCGAAATCACGAGATTGGGAACCGTGATATCGAGTGCTCGGTCTGCCATGCCTTCGGGCAAGGTGCCGACAAACTGCGAGGTTCGGCTTTCCGCGTCGCCGTCTTGCGGTTCAGGCTCGAGCGTAAAGGGTACGGCGTTCGTGTCACCTTCGGCCTTCACGAAGGCCTTGAGGGATTGCTTCTCCACGTCGATAACGCGTGATTCATCTTTGCCAAGCATGTAGATGCGCAGGATGCCGCCTCTCTCAAACACAGCTTCCGCGTGGTAACTGTCGCGACCGAGCGAAATCATGATCCCGCCGTGAGCACCTGGCTTATGTCCGTGTTCGGCTTCCGTGGCATCTGGCAAAGACGCCGCTGAGACGACCGGGGCTGGCATGGCAGCCCCAGTCGTTGATTGAGTTTCTTGAGAATTTTTAGGCTTGCGTTGTTCTGTGCAGCCCGCCAGCCACAAGCCAGCCACGGCGAGCCCGGCCAGCAAGAATGTCCCGTAGAATTTCATATTAAAGTCCTTTTCATCCAAAGGGGTAATGAGATTTAAGTTGATATAGATACGCTTCGGCCTCCGCACACACGGTGCGCATGATCGGGCAGCGCACCTTCGTGGAGGTCGCGAGGCTACACATCAGCCGTGATGGCTTAATGGAAAGGCGTTTCTTCCGCGACAATGGCGGATGTGAGAAGTTCCGCAACGAGCATCAACCGGCATTACCGGAGTCGGCTCAAGTTGCGAGAACGCAAGCGCTTAGCAGCGCCAAGAGCAAAGCGCGATGCGCGTATCCCGTCCGGTACGAGATGGGGGCGAAGCGGTCGCCGCGAAAAAGGCCCATTCATGAACATCAGAAATCAGCAGTATCCGGGAGACTGCCCAGTGAACGTCCACATGGTCCAACCACGACCGAGAATGATCGACGATGGCAGACCGTTCGGGCGGCAGACTCTTGCACGCTTTCGACACGCACGCACAAGAATGTTTGGGAGCGTGCTGCTCCTCGTGCGGGGAGCTGGCCTGATCGGGCGTTTGCTGAACCCGGCTGGGGCGAATGACCAACCCACTGCCACAACAGGACGGAATGGCTGCTTCTAAGCAGTCAGCACCACCGCTTGCTGTTCCCACCATCGCCACCAGACGCGACAGCGAGCAGCAGCACGGATTGGCACCCGTGGCTGTCAGAAGCAGCATGTATGCAGTGAGAAGGTGTCGGAACATGACTGCGGCAAGCTACTCCTAAGTCCCCAGAGAAAGATACCCTACCAATTGTATCGGATTTTTCGGTCGAAAGGCTTGACTTCTCAGAGAAGTATCGCACTTGGCTGAGAAAAATCAATCGCAGATGCTCCATTTCTCAGCATTTCTCGCGCTTCAAAACTGCTTTGCACGCTGTTTACCGGAAGGTCGAACCGCGTAATACCCCGAAATCTTCGCGATTGACGACCACCACAAGACATTCCTGAATGGCAAGATGATTTTCCTCTTGACTCCGTACTATGGTACGGAGCTTAGAATCGTGCCGAAGGGGATCAAGCATGAAGCCATTCACGATTGGACATCTCGCCAAAGCCGCGAATGTGGGGGTCGAAACAGTGCGTTTTTACGAGCGCAAGGGCCTGCTGCAAACGCCGGAGCGGAAAAATTCAGCGTATCGCCAGTACGACCGCGATGCCGTTGATCGGCTGAAATTCATCCGACGCGCACAACAGGTCGGGTTCACGCTGAAGGAAATCGAAGACCTGCTTGGTCTGCGGGACGACCCGGACGCCAGGCGGGCCGACGTGCGCGAGCGAGCGACGAACAAGATTGCCGACATCAATGCAAAAGTACGTGACCTGCTTGCGATGCGGGAATCGCTGACAAACCTCCTCAGTTCATGTGAAGGGGACGGTCCGGCATCGGCATGTCCCATCATCACGGCACTTCAAGATCACGAGAAAACAAGTTCAAAGGAATAAAGCCATGAAAACGCTCAAACTAAAAACCAACCTGCGCTGCGCTGCATGCGTGAAGTCGATCCAGCCTCTCTTCGACGCCGAACCTGGCATTGAGCGATGGGACGCCGATGTGTCCACCCCGGATAAGGTGCTCACCGTGGAGGGGAACGAAGTGACTGCGGCCCGCGTGGGCGAACTGCTGCGGCAGAAGGGATATGAGGTCGTGGGCGAAGTGCCTGCGAACGTCCCGGCTCCGACTGCGGCGACACAACCAGCGGATGAGCCAAAGACCAGCTACTATCCACTGGTGCTGATTCTTTTGTATCTGCTCGGAGTGGTCGGGCTGGCCGAGGTGGCGGCTGGTGGTTTCGATACGGCGCGTGCCATGCGGCACTTTATGGCCGGGTTCTTTCTGGTGTTCAGCTTTTTCAAGCTACTCAATCTGCCCGGGTTCGCCATGTCTTACAGCAGCTACGACATTCTCGCCCAGAGATGGCTTGGGTACGGGTACGTCTATCCGTTCCTCGAACTCGCACTCGGAGCGGCATACCTAGCCAACTTCCAACCTGCGTTTACGAACGCCGCGACGCTGGTCGTCATGGGAGTCAGCACGGTGGGAGTCGTCCAAAGCCTGCTTGCCCGGCGGAAAATCCGCTGTGCCTGCTTGGGGGCCGTATTCAACCTGCCAATGAGCTATGTCACCCTCACCGAAGACCTGCTCATGGTCGGCATGGCTGCGGCGATGTTGGCCATGATCGCTGGAACTAAATAAAGTGCGAGCAGCAGTAGGCTCTGTACGTACATGTGAACAACACATTATACGCCATGTAGCAGCTAATTGTAGCCTAGCTACATTTCAACCATTTAGCAGATCTTTGGATTTCGCTAAGAATTTGTGTTACATTTTGTCGCGATCTGACGTATAGAGTGTAGAAAGCAAAGAGCAAACCTCTGCACCTCGCGCAGGTTATTGCTTCCGTTAGTCAATTCGCCAGTTAAGGAATTCAAATCATGTCTGTGAGTACTCAAACCAAGTTACTTATTGCGTTAACTATCGTTGGATTTTCAGCCAGCCTTGCTGAAGCCCAGTACGACACAAATGCTGCCAAAAAGGCACAAACGAAGATGCAACAGCAATATTCCCGTTCGGGATCGATCGGCGGAGGCTATCGACCTTTGTCAGCATGGACCTATCAGCAAAATGCTCGTTCACATGCGAGAGCACTCAATATGTATGGTCAGAATCGAAGTGACCTACCCGTCGAAACTGCTCGAGAACATCTACTTTGCATCAAACAGAATTTGACCGCCACCAAGACGGAAATCACAAAGCTCGGACCTGATGTTGCTACTGAGGCTGGATTAACGGAGCATATCGAAAAACTCCAGAATTTATTGGCTGATTGCGAAAAGTCTTGTGAGATGATGGGGAAGACGATGAAAGATGACCGTGTCGATGAAAAGTTAATGTGCGAACACTGTTCTGTAGTTGAAACTAAGCTTCAAGCGTTTGAGAACGAACACCTGTCAATGATGAAAAAGCTTGGAATCGAACTACCGTCAACCAAGTCTGGACATGAACAACATTCTGGACAAGCAAAGCCATAATCGCGGTACTCGCGTGGATACTGCCATTCAGCATACAACCATAACATGTATTTCTGTTGCGTCGAAATACTACTGCCCCCGTCGCCGAATGGAGACGCGGGCTTTTTGCGTTTTGGAACTCGATGTGTGTTAGAACCCGTCCACAAACCCTTAAAATGCTGTACAGAATCGGTTGGCATGGATTGTGCCTGTGAGGTGGTCTGGCGGTTGGAATCGCCATTCACACTCGCACTTTTGGGAAGGAACCTTCATGCCAAGACGATCCCTGTACCGGGGATCCAGGACGGAACCGCAAACTCGTTTTCTCAACGACGAACAATGGAATCTGATCGCCGATTTGTTTCTCGATAATGAGATGACGCGCCGTGGCGGGCGGCCTCCGGTTCCCAATCGGGCCTGCTTTGAAGGGGCGTTGTGGGTGCTGAAGACGGGAGCCCAGTGGAGGATGCTGCCACGCCAGGAATATCCCTCCAAGTCGGTCGTGCATGGCCGCTTCAAGCTCTGGGTCGAAGCGGGGCTGATCAAAAAAGCCTGGCGGAGACTGCTCAAGACCAAGGCCAAACTCGGCCAGCTCGATTTGACAATACTCATCGGAGACGGGACATTCGCCCCGGCAAAAAAGGGGGCCAACACGTTGGCAACACCAAAATCGGCAGAGGCAGCAAGGTCATGCTGCTGACTGATGGTCACGGCACGCCGATCTCGATTCATGTCGACAGCGCCAGTCCGCACGAGGTCAAGCTGATTGAAATCCTTGTGATGACGATGCTGGTCTTGGCGCGACGCCGAACCAAGCTCATCTATGACAAAGCCGCAGACAGCGATCCCCTTCGCCGCCGGCTGAGCAACGGCTATGGCCTGACGCTGATCGCCCCCTACCGCAAGCACAAAGGCATGCCACGCAAGCGACTCACCGAGCGCCAACGCAAGCTGTACCGGCACCGCTACAAAATCGAACGTACTAATGCCTGGATGAAGTGGTACAGGCGTTTGCAAGTTCGACAAGAATACCATAGTCATCTTTACAAAGGCTTCTGGATGCTGGGCTTCGTGTTCACTATGCTCAAGGCGTTTTAGGACAGGTTCTAATACTCGATTTGGAGGACCAGAAGTATCTCTATCTATGGCTGGCACGAGACAGGCGGTGATCGCCAAAGACCCAGGTTGCTCGCGATGCGACCGGCATGCGAGTACGCAAGCCAGCTGTTGCAACATTATGAGTGCGATTCCCCCTCAACTCTTGCAGGACACGTTTACCTCAAATCCGTTCGTCGAACTCGCACTCAGAGCGGCATACCTGGCCAATTTTCAGCCCGTGGTGACGAACGCCGCGACGCTGGCCCTCATGGGAGTCAACACCGTGGGAGTCGTGCAAAGCCATCTTGCTGCGACGATGCTGCTCATGAGTGCTCACTGACTGCTCATAAGAGCAGTAGACCAGTGGGATCAAAAAGTTGTGAAGCAAGTCGGTTCGAAGTCGGACGATTGACAAATCGGGTCAAGTCGCCGGTTTACACGATTATCCTGATTGTAACGGCTTGCGGATCACTCACGACCTTTTCGCCCTGCGCAGGGCATCCGGGAAGCGCTCGTCACGTCGGCAGCTTCAATGACCGAGGTCGTTATTGAGGTGGCAGGCACCCGTGAGCATCATCCCAGTCAGGTGGAGGCGGTTGAATTGAGCAGGAGGCCAAGTTCAGTGCGAGCCGTCGCCAAACCTGGCATAATAAGATCAGGTACAATCCCCGGGTCGGGAAAGAGGATTGCCCCTTTTGGGCCAGAAGGACATTAGCCGACTTAAGTGCCTCTGGGGACTGGCCGAGATCAGTCAACGCGGCAGGCTTCAAAAAGAAGCCAGTCCCAATTCGCTCTGGTGCCGGCTGCCCCACATGCGTGCCAGTTCGGAAAACGCCATCAATAAAACGAGCTATCCTATGCACTGCGACTGCGTCTCGTTATCGGAACGAAGGCCAAAATCATGATTGCCCTCGATTTGCCGCCGAATCCCCGTTTCCCACCCCCTCCTCCCGGCGATAAAGACTTCAATTGGCGTCTTGTCACCCCGCACGTGCTGCACGCGAGCGGTTGATAGACCGAATGTTGAATCGACGTCCGAAAACTGTCCGAGAATCCTTAGCATACATTTATAAAACTCTGTAAAATATGTAAATCGTGGCGACCGATGGCCGCTTCAATTCATACCTGCAAGACTCTTTTGCACCAACGACTTCCGTCGATAACTAGCATTTTCTCAAGCGAAACGTGGTTTGGCCTTCGGAACCGAGGGCAGGACAACGCTACCAAATCTCAAAGACCATCGGCAGGATATGAGCATCATGCAGATCCGCGCCGGTATGGACAAGCGCTGCGAGCGCGAGGAACCAGAATGCATCCATGATGTTCTTCCGCATAACGCCAGGAAACATCGTGAAGGTTTCCGGTTCCTGATACTGGGTCACACGAGGCCAGAATGTGGAAGTCTTCCGTTGGTATGCCAGAAAGTCTGAAGAATGTGCCGCCACAAGACGCTCTTCCTCGCAGCGAATAATCTGAGGGTAGTAGCAGGCAAAAAAGGACAACATTAATAGTGGAATTGTGAGGGTCCCGGAACACAGGCCGATGCCGAGCATGCCTATCGCACTGAAAAAATACAGCGGATTCCGGCACATCGAATAAGGTCCAGTCTTAATCAGAACTTTCGTCTTGTATCCCGAGATGAACAGGTTGCACCACGTTCGCCCCAGCATTCCAATTGAGGCCAGACAAATTCCCGCAAGAAACAGAATTTCTCTGAAAATGCTGTGAGGTGGCCATTGACTGCCGCTGACGAGTAACAAAGACGCAACAGTGAAACCAAAGAATATAGTGAGAGGTCGACGACGGCGTTCGATTGAGGTTCGACCGAGTGGAAGAGCCGTCGCAAATGAGAGGTTCGTCGATTCCAATGTCGTCATAAGGCACCTTTGTAATGGAAAGGAAATGGATGGACCCTATTTACTATAAAACTCGTAGTTCGGTGCAGAAAGTTTCTATTGCGTGGGATTCAGACAACACCTGATCCGTTTACTTACCGTAAGGCTGATCTGAGATTTCGTGCAAACGAGTGCCTATTTCATAAGGTTCGAAATCCCGGGCAGGAATTTCGAAGGTCCGCAAGACATTCGCCGACCATTGAGGCCATGGAGACCAACTGCTTCGGGAAGAAGCCAGCGCATCCAAGGGAATCCAAATGGACCACACCGCCACCGACAATGCCGGTAGAAAGAGATGCGTCCGCTCCCATAAAGGATGAGCAGAATGTGGATTCTGGGATTCTCCTCGGCCTAGCAAACGCCGTCCTCGTAAAGCGATGATGCTCGCACTCTGCCCGAAGAATAAGATCGCTTTGTCCTTTTCCTCGGAGAGCCCCTGCTCTTCATGGCGGACAATCAGCTTGATCTGGTCTGGAGGAAGTTGTAGCAGAAATTCTGGAATCACAAGGTGAGGAGAATGCCATTGAAAGCAGAAAGGACTTCCCAGTTGTCGGCTGACTAGGAGGCGTACGAAGCGATTTGCCCGGTGAGAGTCCCGATGACACGAAGCATCATCGATTAGATCGAGCACGGCTCTTTCATTTTCATTCGCCTGCCGGCAGGTCTTCAAAAATCGAAAGGCTCGCTTCCATTCCCGGATGATGAGGAGAACGGTAAAAGACAAGCCAACACTCCAGATCACCAAAACAATCTCCCCTGCAATCGTTTCGATCACCACGACCTGTTCAACAACACGAGGGGATAGTTGTCGCCAGGGAGTTGGAACACGTAAGTGCGGCAGGACCAACCCAGCTATAGTCATGAAAAGGATCAGCAGGCAGCAAGTGTTCCACAGTCGGCATTGCAGGCGAGGTGTTTCCACAATTCGGCAGATGAGTGAAGTGATACCGACGAGAATGGCTACCTGTATCGAAACCGAAATCATGAATTCCAAAAACTGAGCAGACGTCATTTCCGTCCCTCCAGTTTGGCTATGGCATTTTTGATTTCAGCCAGATCGGTCCGTGAAATTTCATCATCTTGAATGAGATTGAGAACCAGGCATTTTACCGAACGCCGGGACAGAAACTGTTTCAGTTGTCCGAGAAGGGTCTGACAAGCTTCTTCTCTGGAAATACATGGTTCATACACGAAAGCACGCCCGACTTTGACTTTATGGACGGCTTGGCGCTTGATCTCCAAAGTCTTGAGTACAGTCATCACTGTCGTGTAGGCGAGTGGTCGTGAGAGCGCATCGCACACTTCCTGCACGGTCGCTCGTCTGCGATCCCAGACCACGTCCATGATTTCCAGTTCACCTCGCGTCAAATGCACCATGATGGAATCCTGATCTTTCTCCGAACCGTATGCAGTTACTCGTGGCGACGAGCAATTTGTTGATAGACGGCTTTGTCGATTTTGTCCGCAATTCCCAGTACATGACCGTCGCCAAAAAGAAACGCACTGACTCCAGCATGACGGCTTCCAAACTCGCACTCATCGCATTGCCGACAATTGGGCCCCTCAAAAGAACTCCCTGCCACCCGGCATTCGGCATCTTCGTCCAGACTGTCGAAACCAAGCCAGGACGCCGGGAAAATTCCTACCGACCGTTCTCCTACGATGATGGTATTACTCAACCCACGCGTCAGTTCGGAAAACCGGACCGGCCTGGAATTGATAAACGTGCCGTCCCCAGGAGGAACCGGATGAATTTCATCAGGCTCTGATGTTCCGTAGACGCCGACATAGTTTGCGACAGGAAAAATGAGAGATAATCCGCCGGGTCCTGATTCGTACAGATCGAACGTCAACGGGGCAACGTCCGACGGGCAGCGAAATAACGTGAGTGACGTTGTTCGACTCTCTTCCAGTGGAGAATATCCCGAGCAAAGTACTTGGTCGGAAACGTCAAGCAAGTTCTGTTGGTCGATATAGGGAAAAAGTCGAACAGCCCATCCAGAGGCTGATCGGCCTGTCGTGTCATATTGCCACGCTGCCGGAAGACAAGAATGAACATCGTGATAATTGTGACAGGCCATTCCGATCTGTCGAAGATGATTCGTACATTCCAGACGGCGTGCAGACTCCCGGGTCAACATAATCGCAGGCAACAGTAGAGCCATCAGGAGGGAAACAATTCCGCTCACGACCATCAATTCAAGAATGGTCAGGCCACATCTTGTCAATGTGGTCGAACCGCCACGGCAGAGCGGGAACCTTTTGATAATGGAATCCTTTCCTGTGAGACTGACTTAGGCCGCACTCATCGACCTCCATCCCGTTACTCGACACTGAAATACTAGATTCATAGGATTCGTGTCAAGAGAATCCTTCGTCTGCTGACAAAGGCACAACACACGATGTCAAGTAATACGACTTTCGTTAACGTGGTGCGCAATTCAGAGAGCCTTCGAATATGCTTTTCAAAAAGCAATTCTCGTTCAGCGTAGAACATTGATACCCAGATACCGATTATTATTTCTTGGCCGACGAAAAATGCTGGCTCGGAAGATCTGGCAGCCTTCTGTTCAAACAAACTCCCTCACCTCACGCGCCCAAACAACTAATGGCAGGCAAGTATTACCGTATTCGGGTTGTATCGTTTCCTGCCTGTTCTCAAGGTGCAAATCTCAATTGTTATTTCCGCACGATGCAGAAACTGTCAATTCAGAACGCGGCTTTATCGCAATTCTGGAGGTACAAATCGAAACTACGAAGCAACCTCGAATAACGGAGCATCTTTGCAATTGTTGTTTGAATATGCGTTGCTTTCCAAACTGGCCGGATTCCACTATGTGCAGAAGTAAAACGCATTAAGTTCAAAGACTTAGTTTTGTGTCATCCGCCTTCGGAACCAAGGGCCGACGCTGACAGCTCCGAAGACAGCAGTGCTATAAAAAAGTTATGAGTTATGACTGTGAAATGCTACGACTGCTCTGAATATCCCATGGCTTTGGCTCAGCGATAATTTGCCGTGAATGAGATTGGCGAGTTCATCACAGAAAGTTAGGCCGAGGCCGCCATTTTGGCCGTTCCTGATTCGATTTGCGTCAGATTGGAAGAAGCGTTGTTTAAGTTGCGATAAATCAGATGGGGCGATTACGGCTGAAGGGTTTGTCAGCTCGATTGTGACTTCACCCGATTGCAGGTGAGTTCTGATCGCGATTGCGTCTGGCGCAGTAGAGTATGTGATCGCATTTGCCAACAGGTTTCGAATGATCAGTGTAAGCGAAGGCTTGTCCGTGTTGATCATGATCCCTGTTGCGAGCTGCCATTTGATCGATGAATCGACCTGATACCCGCTGGCGATTTCGTGGAGCAGTTTGTTCAAGTCAATCAATTCAGGATTAATGACCAGCTTATAAGCATCGAGTCTGGACAAAAGAAGGATACGTTCGATAAGGGACTGAAGCTGATTTAGAATCTCTGTCGATTGGCTAATCGTTGTCTGGTATTCCGCAGTTGAACGTGGACGCGACGCTGCGACTTCCAAAGTTGCCATCAGCCCGGCGAGAGGTGTGCGGAGTTCGTGCGAGATGTTTGCTGTTGTCGTCCGTTCTCTATCGAAGGCTTCTTCCAACTGAACGATGAATTCATTGAGTCGATGAACGACCGGAATGAGTTCCGAAGGGCAGTCGGTGATATCGATACGCTGCTGGAGATCACGCGGGTGAAGCTGATTGATTTGTGCTGAAAGCTGGTTAAGCGGGTGGATCATCATGGTCGTCAGCGGCCAGATCAAAAGCGTTGCTGCAACAACTGCCAGCGATGACACGAGGAAGACCTGACGTGTCGCGAGGTTGATCACGTTGTGAATTTCAGAGAGGGGAGCAGCGACTTGGAGATAAATCCGCGATGCGGCGGCTTGGGAATGCGTTGCATCAGGGCAGACTGTTCATCTCGATGATTATCATCGTCTTCGTCCTCATGCTCGTGCCCACCTTCGAGGTGGGGGATGAACGAAAGCAGCAGATACCGTCCCAGAGAGCCATCGGAGAGAAGTGCGTCGCCTGTTTGAGAACCATCGCCGATCAATTGAGGGCGTTTCTCGTCCGCCATCGAAACTGGCAAACTGGACTGTGTCAGAATTTTGCCGTTAGAATCCCTGGCACGAAAAATAATTGGCGGGCCATCGCCAATGCCTTCCCATTCAATGTGGGGTTTCTCATCATGGCTTTCGAACGCGGTGGTCAGGCTTTGACCGGCGGAATCCAAATGGGTGTCGAGCTGCTTCAGCAATGACTGCTTAAGAAGCAGCATCATGGCGACACCAGCAGCGACCAGGAAGACCGCAGTCAATCCCGCTGTTCCCAGCATGACTCGCCAACGGAGTGAGTGAATCATGTCTGGCATTCCAGTACATAGCCAAATCCACGTCGCGTGTGGATCAATCGCTGGCCACCATGGGCTTCTAATTTGCGTCGCAGGTAGCCGATGTAAACATCGACAACGTTGCTCGTGGAATCATCATTTTCATCGTAAATGTGATTCCAAATATCGATTCGTGAAACGACCTGCCCTGCGCGTAGAGCAAGAAGTTCCAACAAGGCAAATTCCTTCGCCGTGAGTTCGATCTGCTGTCCTGCTCTCATGGCGGATTTGGCAGCCAGATCAATCGTCATATCATCAAAACGAAGCGTCGACGAATTGACCTGATAACGGCGTCGTATCATTGCGCGCACACGGGCTGCGAGTTCTGCGAGCGTGAATGGTTTAATGAGATAATCATCTGCACCGGAATCAAGCCCCTCGACACGGTCCTGTGTCGTGTCTTTCGCTGTCAACATGATGATGGGAACTCGATTACCCTCGTGTCTTAGTTGTTTCAGGATTTCGATACCAGAGAGCTGTGGTAACATCCAATCCAGGATGATGCAGTCAAAATCGGCCGTGCGTGCAGCGAAGAGTCCGTCGGCACCGTTATTAGCCGACTCGACAATGTAGCCGGACTCTCTCTCAACGCCTGAGAAATCGCGTCAAGTAATGGTCGATAGTCTTCGACAATAAGCAGTTTCATCGGCGAACAGTTCAGAAATGGAAATGGTCAGCAAAATTGTGACGGGTGTGAAGTAGTTTTTCATGAAATGAAACGGGTAACACAAAACTTTGCGCTACCCGCGACTTTGAATTTAATCACTGATTATTCTTACTGATCTTCATTTTCTTGCTTCTTACCTTCATGATGCGCTTCTTTTTTGCCTTCCTTGTGCTCGCCTTCATGATGATCATCTTCGTCGTCTAGCTCAAGTTCGACTTTTCGCCCCTTCGCGTCAAACAACCACTCGACTTCTTTGCCATCGGCATCATTTTCGAGTTCATAAAGAGTGATGGTGATCCTTTCGACTTCTTCGGGAACCTTTTTGCCTGAAAGCTTGGCGATCACTTTTCGAACAGCTTCAGGTAGTGATTTGAAGGGCACTATTTTCTCAACGGCAGTGGCTTCAATATCCTGTTCTTCTTTGCTCTCGTGCTCTTCTTCGTCGTCATCGACTTCATGTTCTTATCATCTTCTTTGTCTTTTTTCGACTCGGACTTTTCGTGTTTTACTTTCTTGGCGTGACCTTCTTCTTTCTCTTCTTCGTCGTCCTCGTCTTCTTCATGAGAGCCGAGTTCGATTTCCATGCAGACGAGTTCGCCATTCTCTGTGTAAGAAAGCTCTACCGTCCCCCCTTTGACTTCCACTTCGACTTCATAAACCGCTTTCTCGTCTTCGATTTCCTTTTTATCAGACTCGATCTCTCCTTTGAGTGCAAGCTTTTTGAAAGCCGTTTCGACCTTTTTAGGCAGCTCGATTTTTTTCGAAGGCTTTTCTTCGCCAGCGAATGTCGCCTGGGTCATTGCAGACAAAAGGGCCAGCGAAAAGATCAGAGTGGCCAGCGAACGCGAGGATGGTGACAGAAGCATTATGCTCGTTCTCCTTATAGAAAAATGGCTGATGGCATGGGGCATTTCCGCCAGACAAGGAGATAGTAACGATCGAACATGAAGCGAAGATGAGAAGGAAGTCAAAATTCTGAAATGACTTTTATTCCATCAAGAATTCATCCTTATTCAATGACAAGAAGCTCCAGTGGCATCCCGGTTGACCCGACGAGTTGAGCTGCGGACTGTGCGATTTCATTCACGAGATCAAGCCTTGCACGCTGGTTTTGCAGCATGCTGGTCCGTGCCTGGATGACGCGGATCACATCGACTTCCCCACTACGAAACTGATTCTCAAGGCTTTGAAGAGCGGCTGGGAGTTCAGCAGATTGATCATTCGAAACAATCGCAATGGACTGGAGAGCGAGTGCATACCGTTCAAAGGCGGCTTGCCCTTCCAGCTCAGCACGCAGCAATGCTTGACGCCAGACGGTGACCTGCTGGCGGTACTCAGCTGATCGCTGGCGTTCCATTGGCTTTCCGGAATCGATCACGGGAATATTCATTTCGGCACGGAATCCGACGAACGTAGTGCTGTCTGCGGTACGCTGGTAATACGGTCCCAGTTGAACGTCGGGGACACGGTTGGCTGAAGCGAGGCTGAGATTGGCTCGTGCCAGATCGATATTTGCGTGAGCATTCAGAACATCTGGACGCGATGGGGCCCAGCTTTTGACCCACTCATCGCTTACTGGGTTGGCAAGTGGCATCCCGGAAACTTCCGAGGTTTGCGTCACGTCGTCCCCTGAGTTTTGTGTTGGGAGATTCCAACGAAGTGCAGTCAAATCACCCGTGAATTCACAACTGAGGTTGGTTGGCAATCCGAGTTGTCGGAGCAAGTCTCGTTGTCCAGCCAGGTAATTCGCGTTCGCAAGTTGAAGCTGCTGCTGAGTTGCACTCGTGTCGATTCGAACCGTCGCGACATCAGCGGCTGATGCATCACCAGCGTCGAATCGTTTCGACAGGACTTCAAGTAATTGCTGATTGTTTGCGTGACTGGCTTGTGCGACCTCAAGTAGGCCACGGCGATAAAGCAGCGTGAAGTAGAATTGAAGTGTTGTGGAAAGAGTCTGAAGTTCAGCCTGATGGACATTCCAGCGGATACCGTTCAGTGAGGCAGCCCCTGCATCTTCGCGATATTGTTGCTGGTGGGCTAACTGAATACGCTGCATGAGCAGGACGTAGTGGTAAGTCGTGCCAGGACCGCTTTGCGAGTTATCCTGATAGGGAGTCGCTTGAACCTGTATCAATGGGTTGAAAGGGTATATCTGAGCGACGCCATAGGCTGCTGATCCGACGTGTTCGGTTTGACGCAGCGCGACGAGATTAGGATTCTGAGCCAGAGCCGTGGAGATGGTATTTTGAAGCGACAGTGCGTGTGTCGGCCTTAAAGTCGTGACAGGTATCGAGACGGCCGCGGTTGGCGCATCTTGAGCGGATGATGCCAGTTGAATCCCTGCAGATGACGGAGCAAGGTCTGCGATTGCAGCTTGGGCAGGAGATGGAAGAGATTGGACACTGACAGAGCTGCCCTGACCCGATGGGCCAGCCGTTCGGCATCCGCTGGCGGCGATCAATAGTACAATCGTCGTGAAAGAAACCTTCGCCATCCTGGCTCTCCATTCTGTCGTCCGTAACTTTTACCGAAGTCGGCATATTGTTACTTTCGACGAAAAAACAGGCGCGGCTTCAGGATGGTCGATGCCATTAAGTTAGAGTTAATCTTGTCTCAGTTGAATCCTGCTTCAATGTGCTGCATGTGATGCCTGCGTAAAGTTTGACGACTGTAGCGATGGCGTTGAATGGACATGACTTTGATAATCGTCATCGTCGTCTGGCTTCGTCACGGCGTTCTTACCCCACATCAAGTAAAGCGGTGGCAGCAGGAAAAGATTGAGAATCGTCGATGTCGCCAGTCCCCCGACGATCACGACTGCCAGAGGGTATTCAATTTCGTGACCAGGTTTGTTGCCGGAAATGACAAGGGGAATGAGTGCGAGTGCCGTCGTCAGAACAGTCATGATGATAGGAGTGAGCCGTTCTTCTGCACCGCGCAGTACGAGTGCCACGCCAAATGGCATCCCTTCGACCGCTTCCAGGTGACGATAGTGGCTGACGAGCATGATCCCGTTACGAGCTGCGATTCCGAGAACCGTGACGAATCCGACGAGGGAGCCGAGAGAGAGCATTCCTCCTGCCATCCAGACGGCAATGACGCCGCCGATGAGCGCAAACGGGATCGTCAGGCAAACCAGCATCGTCAATTTGATCGATTGAAAATCGATGTACAGAAGTAAGAGGATCCCCAGCATCGCTGCCGCGCCGAGGACTAGCAGGCGGTTTTGAGATGCCTGAAGTGCGGCATACTCACCCAGAAACTCCGGGTGATAACCGCGATCAAAGTTCATTTGTTTGACAGCGGCTTCGATGTCACGGGCCACGGAACCGAGATCGCGATCTTTGGCATCACAAGTCACATCAATACGTCTGGAGCCATTCTCCCGTTTGACTTCATTAGGAGCGGGGACGATTCCGATCTCTGCCACATCACGCAGGGGAATCTGAGCGCCAGTCGGGGTATCGATACGAAGTTCGTGGAGCGCCATCAGGTCTGTGCGCGATTTGTCCGTTCCCCAGACAACGACATCCACCTTGACTTGTTTCTCGTAGATTTCCCCGACCTTCAGTCCTCGCAACATTGTGGTGACGGAACGTCTGACTTGTCCTGGTGTGAGTCCAAAACGTTCGAGAGCATCTTGCTTGAGGCGGACATCGACCTGTGGCACGAGCACCTGAGGCTCGACTTTCAAATTGCTGACACCCGGTATGTCTTTCATCTGATCCGCGACTTTTTGTGCCTGCTCTCGCAGACCTTCAAGTTCCGGCCCGTAGATCCGCACGACGATGCTGGAGCTGGCGCCAGTCAGAACTTCCTTCACGCGCTCGCGCAGATACGTCAGAACGTCGCGATAGAGTCCCGGATAACCATTGACCGCTGTCTCGACATCATGCAACGTTTTCTCATAGTCGACCGTCTCATCAATACTGATCCACAGCTCCGTAAAGTTGGGGCCAACGACTTCGTCAGCAGCCTCAGCACGCCCAATGTGACTGCCGAAGTTTCGAACACCGGGAATCGATCGCAATTCCTTGCTCGCCAGGATAGTGATGCGATCCATTGCCTCCAGCGATGTGCCTGGCTTCTCAACGAAGTGCATCAGGAAATCGGTCTCTTTGAAATTCGGCAGGAACTCTTGTCCCAATGTGCGAATCAATAAGAACGTTCCTGCAAACGAGATCGCAAGAAATCCGATGGCTGTCTTGGGGCGATGCACAAACCATGGAAGGACAACGCGATAGGGAGCCTTCAGCATTCGCGTCATTGGTGGTTCGCGATCATTGCTTTTTTGTCTGGGCAAGATCAACAGCGAGAGTGCTGGAGTTAACAGGATGGCGACAAACAGCGAAGCAAGAATCGCAAGCACGTAGCCAATCGCCAAGGGACGAAAGAATGATCCTGGAAGCCCTTCGAGAAAGAAGACGGGAAGGAAGACAAGGATGATAATAGCCGTTGCAAAGACAACAGCACTGCGTACTTCCAGTGACGCATCCAGTACGACTCGAAATGCGGAGACTGGCTTCTCTGACAATTGATTCAAACGTAACCGTCTCACGATATTTTCAACGTCGATGACAGCATCATCGACGACTTCTCCCAGCGCAATCACCAAACCTGCGATGACCATCGTATTGATCGTCATACCCCACCAGTAAATAAGCAGCACGGCGACAATGAGCGAAAGTGGAATCGCGGTCAGGCTGATGATGGCAGTCCGCCAATCGAACAGGAAAATGATCAGGACGACAACCACCAGAATACAACCGACGATCAAGGCATGAGTCAGGTTATTTATCGAGCGTTCGATAAATGTCGCAGGACGAAAAATCGTCGAATCTATCTCAATGTCCTTCAAGCCTGGCTTCATGACTTCCAAGGCTGCTTCGACTTCCCGAGTCACTTCCAGCATATTGGCGGCTGGTTGTTTCTCGACGATCAGCAGTAAGCCGAGTTGATCGTTAATGACGGCATCTCCGATCGCAGGAGGAGACCCAATTTTCACTTCGGCGACATCACCTAGACGCAGCGGTGCTCCCTGGTTATAGGCGACGACTGTTTGAGCAAGGTCAGCGGGCTCTTTCACGGGGGGGAGTTGTCGTACTGCCATCCGTTGATTCGGCGTATCGACAAAACCTCCCGCATCAAGGAGGACGGCATCACCGGCGGATTTCACCACAGCATCCAGCGTGACCTGATGAGCACGCAGTCGATCAACATCAACAAGGACCTGAAACTGCTTGTCCCGTTGTCCCCAGATGGCGACGTTGGCAACGCCGGGAAGCGCCATCAAACGTGGACGGACTGTCCAGACAGCGAGTTCTGACATCTCCTGCTGAGATAACTTCTCCGACCACATGCCGATCTTCAGCATACGGCTTAGAGATGAAAGCGGCTGGAGAATGACTGGCGGACGCGCGACAACAGGAAGTCGCGGAGTTGTGGTGGCGAGTCTTTCCTGAACCAGTTGTCTGGCTTGATAATGTTGAGTACCTTCGGCCAACAGCAAACGAATCGACGACAGGCCAAGAACGGATTTGGAACGGATCGTCTGCAGACCCGGTGTTCCAACCAGAGCCCCTTCAAGCGGGAACGTGATCAGGTTCTCAACTTCTTCTGCTGAGAGTCCCGGTGCTTCCGTTTGAATCTCGATATAGGGCGGTGCAAACTCGGGAAACACATCGAGTGGCATTTTGGGAATCAAGCTGATGCCGCCTGCAACCAGCAGAATTGCTGCCGCGACGACTGCGATCCGAAGTCGTAATGCAGTTTCAACAAGCCACTTCATTCAATCTCCCATACCACCAACAAGAAGCCACATCTCAGGAAGAAACATCAAGACAGTTTGATTGCCGTTTCGAAATCACTTGGCGAAGCCGAATTCCGTACCAGCCAGTTCAGCCACTCCTGCGGTGACAAGACGAGTGCCGACGGCTGGTCCACGACGAAGCGCTGCCCAGCCATTTTCTACCCAGCCGACTTCGACACGTCGTCGCACGTACGTGTTGTCAGCGACTTGTTCGTAGACCCATTGGCTGCCATAAATATCATGCAATACAGCTGACCAGGGGATTGCAGCCGTTTCGATTTTACCGATCACAGGCAGATGAGCAGAGACGCGTTGACCCGGGCGGAACTTATGGTCTGCATTGGAAATCTCATAGTAGAGGTCAACAGAAGATGACAACGGCAGTGCTGTTGGAGGGAGCGAGACAGGCTTACCGACAACCTGGCCTAAGTCGTGACGTCCATCGAGATTTGTCAGATGAATGGTCTGGGTCATATCGACGTCATCTAGGTCACCGACGTAGACTGGCACTTTGATCCACAAGGTCGAGTCGTTCATGACTTCGAATAGCGGCGCCCCCGCTGCAACGATTTGGCCAATTTGAACGTGGGTCGTCCGGACAATGCCATCCAATGGGGATTCCATCACAAGCGGTTTGAGTGTCCCGGCATCCTCATCAAGCTTGATGTTGTCGACCAGTTGCTTGCGAACCTTCGCGGCTGCTAGGGTTTTCTGTGCAAGCTCCAGCTGCGCCATTGCATCATCAACGGCTCGTCGAGTTCCGACATTGTCCTGCAACAGGCGTTCGGCTCGGGTCAACGCGATCTGTGCGGCTTCCTGTTGGACACTGGCCTGTTGCAATTGAGCATCGGCGTCAATTTGAGTCTGGGCGACGGTTACCTTCGCCTCTGCAAAGCGGATGCGTTCTGCCGGTGTCAGGACAGCGCGTTCAGGAGTTAATAAGGGAAGCAGCTCGACAACATCATCGCCTCGTTTAATCGCCTGTCCAACTTGTGGAAACTTCCCTGCCGCGGGGTTCTGTAGAGTTCCTGCCAGAGGCGATGAGATGATCACAGCGGAGCCGGTCGGAAGTACGATGTCAGCGCCGTAGCTGCGTGATCTTGGCATCTGGCGGACTTCGATCGGCTGGCAAATCAGTCCGAGTCTCTTCACCGCGTCCGGTGTCAGCTCGACTCTATTCAGGTCCGCTTCATTGACCTTGTGAGTCACTTTCGCCGGGCTTTCGGGGTGAGGCTTTGTCGATGCAGTCTGCTCTCCCGCAGGCGTGCAGGAGAGGTGCCAAGTGAGTATGAACCCGCATACAACAGGGCCAGTTGCCGTGCGTTTCATAGATTTCGAAAGGATTTTCATCGTGAAGGATTCCTTGGGAACGACTCAATCGTTGTTATGAAAATCCGTTGAGAGTTTAGATCCGACAGTATTAGACAAGTGTCGCAATCGGCGCAGAGGTTGTACGGGTGGCTGGAAGCCGGATGATGACAACTGTCCCTTTACCGAGCGTGCTTCGTGCATCGATCACCCCTTGATGGGCGACGATGGCAGCCTTGGCAATGGACAGTCCCAGGCCGGCTCCGCCCGTTTCCGCATGCCGTGAAGGGTCGGCTCGGTAGAAACGATCAAAAATATGCGGAAGGTCATCAGGTGAAATGCCAATCCCGGAATCTTGAATTTCAATCAACGCCTCATGATCGTAAGCTTTCATTCGAACGTCGACCTGCCCACCATCGTGTGTGTATTTAATGGCGTTATCAACCACATTGAAAAACACCTGACTGAGGCGAATGTCATCACCCATGACTTCACACGATCCCGTACATCGGCATTGCAAGTTCACTCCGCGAGACTCTGCCTGCCCACGAAGCTGATCGGTCACGTCATGCAGCAGGGCATCGAGTTGGACGAACTCATGTGTGCTATTCATGACCCCCGCATCATGTCGGCTGAGTTGCAAAAGCTGGTCGGCCAGGCGACCAAGTCGTCCCGCTTCGTCAGCGACGACCTGCAATGCCGCGACATACTCAGATGGCGTGCGGGGGGAGCGTAGTGCTGCTTCGGCTTCTGCTCGCAGGGCAGCCAGAGGAGTACGGATTTCATGTGAGGCATCCGCCGTAAACCGTCGAATCTCGGTCACTGCGTGCTCCAGGCGCCCGATGAATGAATTGAGAGAACTCGCCAGCTGACCAATCTCATCGTGTGGATTGATGACCGTAATTCGCTGATCCAGGCAAGTGATGTCGATAGAATTGGCGACATCCAGAACTTTCTGAATGGGGGCCAGCGCCTGCCTGGCCAGAAAGTGACCGATCCCCAGCGCCAGCAGCATTCCGACAGGAAGAAGGCCAGCCATCAGCCTTTGCAACGCCAACACATCTTCCATCAGCGGCGTCAGAGATCGCAGGACATAAACGCGAAGTGTTCCAAACCGGCTTGGAATGCTCTTCTGAGCGATTCGGAAGGAGCCAGAATCACCGAGTCGTCGGGTTAGACATTCCATGCTCAAGGCCAGCTTCGTCTGGGTGATTTCATTTATGAAGCCTTCCGAATGATTCAGGTTGGAACTCGTGAAAACGACCCCACCCTCTGTCGTCGTGACCAGAAACTCGTAAAAAGCATGCTGCGTGAACCTCGCCTCGGCAGCGTCTTGAAATGCAGTCGCATCGGCCGAAAGGTTGATTTCTTGTCCAATCTCTTTGACTTCTTCCTTCAATCCCGCATCAGTTCGAGTAACGACCTGATGACGCATCAAAAGCAGCAGCAGCACATAAAAGCCACACAGCAGTATGGCGATCGCGATGCCATACCACAGTGTGAGTCGCCATCCAATCGACAGGTAAGTCATGGCAAGTCTCCCAGCACGTACCCTTGGCCCCGAACGGTATGCAGAATCTCCGACCGCCCTGCTTGCTCCAGCTTTTTCCGCAATTGATTGATTTGGACCTCAATAACATTCGTCCAGGTTGCGGTTTCCTCTTTCCAGACGTCTCTGGAAATCATCTCACGAGTAACGACTTTGTTCGCGGATGACATTAAATAGGCCAGCAGCTCGATTTGACGGTTCTGAAGCAAAATTTGCTGATGACCAACATAAACCGTTCGTGAAACGAGATCGATTCTCAAATCATGGTACGAGATCTGCGTTCGGTCGGGCTTTGCTTCACGACGCAGCAGCACACGAACCCGGGCGAGGAGTTCGTCCAAAGCAAACGGTTTTACAAGATAATCATCCGCTCCCATATCAAGCCCAGCAACTCGATCTTCAATGGAATCACGAGCCGTTAGAATCAGAACGGGAGTCCGACTTCCCAGTCGACGAAGTTCTTGGAGTAAGTCGAGTCCTGAACCATCGGGAAGCATGACATCGAGAATGATAGCATCGATGCCCCTTTGAATCGCCTCTCGGGCCGACTGCAAAGTGTCTGCACCGATCACTTCAAATCCCGATTCCTGCAATGTCTTGGTCAGGCTTCGCAGGAGATTTTTCTGATCTTCGATGATGAGTATTCGGGACATGGATGTGCGATGGATAGCTTAGCGAACAAATTGAATGAAGGCAGAGAATTGTTTCTCTTTTGTTCGCATTATCGGTCCGCTGAGATTTCGAGAGAAGTCAGAGATGAACTTAATAAACTCGAATTCATCCAATGCACAACGCGAGCTGAGCATAACCAACTAAGTCCTGGCGAGAATGGTCGCTCCGAAGACGATAAAACCACCGCCGACAGCATGTCGCCACGTATTAGATTCGCCCAGGAACAAGGCAGCGAGAAACATGGCGAAGACAACGCTCAATTTATCAACGGGAGCGACTTGTGAAGCAGGCCCTAGCTGAAGCGCGCGGAAATAGCACAGCCATGATGCTCCCGTCGCAAATCCAGAGAGGACCAGGAACAGCCAAGATGTCATCGAGATCGAAGTTACGGACTGTGTGACCCGAAAGAAAACAATCGCCCACGACAGCACCAAAATCACCACAGTCCGAATAGCAGTCGCAAGATCAGGCTGAACATCCTTCACACCGACCTTGGCAAGAATCGCCGTCACCCCCGCAAATCCAGCTGACGCGATCGCCCAGTGCACCCAGGACATGTTCTGACTTTCTCGTAAGGACGATTAAGAAGACGACATTGAAGCTGATGTTAACAATGACCAAGGATGCGATTGTCGTTAAGTTGTAAGCCAGGCAGGTAACTGCACTCACTCAAACAAAACCATGCAACAGCGCACAAACTCTTTGGTTATGTTCTACTCGCTCGATTTTATGGCATATTAGCAAGGCAACGTGAGGTCGCTTAAACGCGGAAAGCGTTGTGAGTATTCATACTTTGAATCGGCCAGACATAGAAGACAGCCTCCGCAATCGCCCAGGAAATAACAGTCATGACAATCATCGAGCAAAGAACATCGGAAACCAAATGCCCGCCTTGTGCAACGCGTGAATAGCCGACGATCATGCCAGACATAAAGCCAGTCGTTAGGAGGACGATGAACTGGAGCCTCCCGCGGCGAAGCAGCATCGCAGGAGCGATCAAATAGAAGCCAACGGAGGAATACCCGGACGGGAAGGAAGAATTTCGGTACGGGCTGTTCGAACTCAGCCACGCGGAGGTATACGACATCGTCCCTCCCAGTGTGGCGACCTCACGCGGGCGGGCTCGAGAGAAAATTGGCTTCATGATTCCATTGATTAAAAGCACCGGGCCGATCAGCATCACGAGGACCATGATCAAGCCAGCTCGGTTTGCCCAGCAGTTTCGGCACGAAAACCAGGTCAACAGGTATACGAGTCAATAACCAATCGCAGTGATCGAAGTCAGCCAGACGATTCCGTGATCGATGGTGGAAAAGAAAAGGTGATCGCAGTACTGCCACGAATGAGTCGACACGTTGTAAAACAAGGAGGAAACAACGAGGTCGAGATCGTACAGTTCAATGAATGCGAACGCCAAGACACTCACGGAAATCAGGCAGCTCAGAATCGAGGCTTTAAACCAAGCAAATCGCTGATGTTCGCGCATTCTTGCGTTTGGATAATTCAGCTGTACTTCCATTATTTCTATACCAAATTTTATGTGTGGTGACCAGATGAGCGAGGCTTGATTCTATCATTGCTGATGGCACTCTTAGCTTGAAATGCGAGTTGCATCAAGAACAAGTTTCATATTGGGGTGATTGTTGCCACTGGTTGACCGCCAAAGCTCACAATAACTGATACTGATGATAACTTCCCACTTGAGAATAATTAGGCCACTAACTTCATAAGATGAAACTCCGAAGAATCACCGGTCTTTTCCTTCTCGCACCATGCGCCCAGAAAAATGCTGATCAATGCCACTGCAATACAGGACCAGATTAAAGCGGCTTATTTCAAAGAGTCTTTGTGTCCGGCTCTGAGGTCGCCGAACAGCCGTGCGACGAGAAAAGTGATTGACAACATCCGTCAATCAGATTGGAAGTATACCTGAGCATGGCCAGACACATGTAGATTGTCAGAAGGGTGGTGAAACGACCTGCAGTCAACGTGCTGTAAAGTGCCTGTAGGCACAGACGACGAGTAATGGACTCAGCCCTCAAGATAGTCAGATGGGCTGCCAGGGTTGATAAACTGCTGGCACGTTCAGAATCTCTGTAGCCTCTTGGTCGGCTAGACCCAGGTGAGTCAGTGCCATCAGGAAGACTTCGTCTTGTGGATGCTATGGGGTGATGAGTTCATCGATGACATTTCGCAGTTGGATTTCCAGTTTGTCCACGGCGTCGTTAAATCTCTTGTAGCGAGTTAGCATTGTTTTTCGCCATTGTGGGAATTATGTCCCTCAGAATTCACCAATGACCTCGCCATCAGAAATCGTAGAACGATGTTGAAACACGCCGTAAGGCGACGTCTTGCGATTGTCGATTGACCGGCTCATGGGGTGGACGCTGCCGTCGAGGAAGAGGAAGTTGGCGATCTGGGGATGGTCGCTGCTGAAGCCGAGGGTTCGGCCGTCGTTGTTGGTGTCGAAGAATTCATCGCTGGTATTGGCGAGAACCATCTCGGATCGATACGTGACGAAGACACCTGCCCAGGAAGTTCCGCCGTAAGGCATGTCGGGGCAGCAGATGCATGTCTGGGTGCGTAATCG
>SXPC01000054.1 GCA_005778225.1 Planctomyces sp.
AAATCGGCTTCAAAAAACTGTCGAAAACCGCCACCAAACTGCGTCGTTTTTGAGTGCAAGGCGCGGTACAAACAAAGTGCAACACCGCTTCAGATTACACATTTACGACAATAGCCGAATGTCACTGATTTTCCACCCACTCCTGGCACTGATTGCTTCTGTCACCGATTGCGAACTCGCTAGGTATGTCGAGTTCCTGAAGGAAGAGAACAAGATCCTGCGAAGTCGGGTGTCAGGACAGATCCACACGAAGCCCCACGAACGTGAGCGGATGCTGAAGCTTGGTAAGTCATTGGGTCGCGCCATCGAAGAACTGTTGACCATCGTCAGCCCATCGACGTTCTACCGTTGGCTACGGGATGCTGGTCAGAACAAGAAACGAAAAGCTACTGTCCCCTCGGTTCCGAAGGCGGATGACACAAAACCAAGTCTTTGATCTTAAAGCTTGCTACTTCAGCACATTATAGCAATAGACGAGTTTTGCAAAACAGCGCATTTCCATACAAAACATAGCAAAAATGCTCCGTAATTCGACGTTTCTCCGTAGTCTTCCGTAGTGCTTTTAGTATCGAACTTGTGCCAGCAAATGGCGGCGTTGGACGTCTCGATTCCGTCTGTAACGGCACCTGAAAACAGCTTCAAAAAACTGTCAAAAACGGCGACCAAACTGTACCGTTCTCGAGTACAAGGCGCGGTACAAACAAACTGCAATCCCGCTCCACATTACAGATTTACGACTATACCCAAATGTCCCTGATTTTTCACCCATTGCTCGCTCTGATTGCCTCCGTAACCGACCGCGAACTCGCCCGGTATGTCGAGTTCCTGAAGGAAGAGAACAAGATCCTGCGAAGCCGGGTGCCGGGACAGATCCACACGAAGCCACACGAACGTGAGCGGCTGCTGAAGCTCGGTAAGCCGCTGGGTCGCGCCATCGAAGAACTGTTGACCATCGTCAGTCCATCGACGTTTTACCGTTGGCTGCGAGACGCAGGGCAAAAGAAGAAGCGGAAGTCGTCAGTCACTGGTGGCCGCAGGAAGCCCAAAGAAATTCGTGATTTGGTGATTCAAATCGCGAAGTCAACTTCGTTTGGGTACACACGGATCTTGGGTGAACTTCGTAAGCTCGGCATCAAAAAGATCAGTCGCCAGACCGTACGAAATATCCTGAAGGAAGAAGGGATCCAGCCCGGACCCAATCGAACCTCAGACTCCTGGCAGAACTTCATCGATCGACATGCAAAAACACTGTGGGCCGTCGATTTCTTCAGTGTGAAGACTGTGACCAAGAAGGGACTTCAGGAACTGTACGTCATGGTGTGGTTGTGTATGACCACACGGGAATTGATCGTCTCGCCTTCCACTGCTCATCCGAATTCAGCATGGGTGGCTGAGCAGACTGACGCATTCTTGGAGCAGACAACATCGCGGGATGAGAAAGCAGCCATCGTCATGCACGATCGAGACACGAAGTTTACGCAGGAGTTTGTGGATAAACTGAAGTCGAAAGGTGTGCGACACAACGCATTACCGAAAGCGTCACCAAACCTGAATGGACGATGCGAGCGTGTCATCTTTACGCTCAAACATGAGTGCCTGAAGAAGTTCATCATCTTTGGGAAACGGCATCTGGATCATTTGATGTCAGATTTTACGGCTTACTACAACAACCACCGATCCCACACGGAAACAGCCCACTTACCGCCATTGGCTTCCGTTCCTGAGGAGGTACTGACGGTGGATCATGATGAAGTGGTCGTCAGATCGTACGTCGGAGGCCTGGTGAAGTCATTTGAACGGAAGGCGGCGTAATCCTTTATGAGATATCCGCTTTCGCAGGTGGAGGTGATGGAGCAGCTCGGAAGTCTTGCTCATGATCAGTCGACGGTGTTTCGAAATCTCAATGACATGGTTCGTGTCGGGCTTGCCAGTAGAAATGAGCTGGGTGACCACACCTGGAGATTCGAACTTGTTCGTTCACCAGAAACTCATCACCATCCCCATTTTGTTCGTGAAGTTTGTGGTTCGGTGTTATGCCTCCCCGCAGCCAGCATAAGCCTGATGGACACTTCTGCCAGTTTTGGCGAAGTGACTCAAATTCTGCTCAAGGGAGAGTGTACCGATTGTGAAAAGCAAAGAAATGGCGACCATTCTTCGTGAGTGGTCGTGTAAAGTTAAGGCATGAATACTTCTACTTTTCTGACCAACCGTTTGACCCTGATCAGAGTCCTGATCGAGGTCTTAATCTGGTTCGGCTGTATTCAGGTCATCCTTGTCGTCAGCCAACGTCAACTACCGGCATCGAGCATTCTTTGCGGGCCATGGGGATGTGGACCGTCATTATTTGCGGTGGCCACTTATCATCTGCTGTGGGTGGCGTTGTTCTCGTGGCCTGTCTTACTCTTGCGACGTCACTTAAGCTTGAAGAAGTTTCGGACGTTTCAGAGACTTTCATTGCTCGCTGCGTTGTTCATCATAGGCGGCATCATGCTGCAGACTCTCATCGTCTGGCTTCCACAAGCATCACCAGAGATCCGAGGATACTGGCCGCAGCGGATCGGCTTTGATCTGGTGACGAATGTTGATCTGCCGATTGTTGGATTGCTTCTTTGGGCGTTTTTCCCGGATCGAGCGGGTCGGAAACAGTTGTGACTTGAGTAAAGGACATCCTGTTCGTGAATACTTCGGGTATTGAGTGCACAAATATTGCATTTGCAGTTAACGTGCAGTAAAGTCCACGAAACTTTCACTCACCGCAGCATCACGAGTTTTCTCGTCGAGAGGGCAATCCATGTTCTGCCGGCTCATCGTATCGCGTTCGCGTTGCTCTGCATTCACCCTAATTGAGTTATTAGTCGTCATTGCTATTATCGCCACGCTGGTTGCATTGCTTCTTCCGGCTGTCCAGCAAGCCAGAGAAGCTGCTCGCCGCTCGACATGCCAGAACAATCTCAAGCAAATCGGGCTAGCGCTGCATAATTATCACGGTGTTCATAACATGACACCGCCCTGCATGGTCTCAGTCCGAAATAACTACAGTCCACAGGCATTTCTGATCCCGTTTCTTGATGTGGCTGTCGAGATCAACTTTAACATTTCCAGCTATTCGTCGTCATCCACGAATCCGAATAAGCCGCTTTTCGAAGGCGCTATGCCTGTCTACAACTGTCCTTCAGATTCCGTCACTCACATCAACGCGAAGTCGGATTTGTCGTATGTGGTCAACATGGGTTGGCCACAACTTTCGACAGGGCCAGATGGGACGCTACCCCTTCCGGATCCAAGTGTGAGGATCGGTAACCGCTATACAGGCCTGACTCCAATAAACGGGATGACCTCCGTTCCTGTGCACGGGACCAATGTCCGATTTAGCGATGTTACCGACGGCCTTTCCAACACGATCTGCTTCAGTGAACGTCTGAAAAATAGCGGTGACAGTTCAATGGATGTCTATACGGCTCCCGAACGCCGTGTTGTCTTTCATGGCGGGAGCGACATCTCGAATGTTCTCGGGAAATCAATGCGTGAACAGGTTGAGATTTGCCGAACATTGACAACTCGTCACGGAAGTTTCAGTCGAGGCCTTGGTGCGAATTGGGTCGATCCCAGTTACAACGTCACCGTCACATTTACATCATTGATGCCGCCGAATACTCGGAATTGTGCTTTCGGAGACTTAAACACCAACTTTGCTCCTAACGGCGCTCTTTATGCCTCAGGAGAACGCGGGATCAGCACCAGTAGCGAGCATCGCGGAGGCGTCAACTGCCTGCTGGGAGACGGAGCAGTACGATTCATTGGTGATAGCATCGATCTGGATACCTGGTGGAGACTGGGCGCGCGAGACGATGGACAAACAATGGGTGAGTTCTGATCTCGAACTGGGCTGGCCAATATGGCGAAACCCTTGCGTGTCCGAAGCTGAAAGCTCAGAACATCTTTTCCCTTAGTCATCGATTGGTATCAGTTCACAATGTGCTTGAAAGACTTACAGACTTGTGCCTGGGTATGTGTCGGAGCGTTTAGTTTGATCATGGGCTGCTCGCCATCGGAGGAATTAACGACCGAAGACTCCATCCAACAGGAGGTTCGAGATTACGAGGAAGCGATCAAGGAAATCCAGCAAGATGCCAGTTTGAACGAGAATCAGAAAGAGACGGCCATTAAGCCATTTCGACTGAGGTTGGACGAGATGACAACAAAAGCGCCTTGATAAGCCAAGAACTTCTTTCCAGTCTTCCGATGACAGTCGGGAATTCAGTTGTCAGCTCTATCGATGCACTCTTGCTCGTGCACTCTCATTTGAATGACACCCGAATCAGCGCACGCTTTACGTTCTAACCGTTGTGGTGATCATGGCAGTCCGAGACTAAAAGGCGGATGAGGCAGAAGGCTCCCGTTGCGAGGATCGCGGTGGATCGGAGCAGGTCCCAGCGGATTTGGGAGTGGCTGGTCATGCAGTTTCGGATGACTTCGCCGAAGAACTGCAGTGCATATCCAATTCCTGCTAGCGAAATGGCGATGCCGAGGCTGAAGAGTGCGATCACGAGATAGGCTGATGACAAATCGCCCGACGAGACCCCTGCGAAAAAGGCAGCCATCGCGGTCGGGCAGGGCATCAGGCCGATCGCGATCCCAATCAATGCCGTTGTTCGCAGGTGCTTCCAGGAATCTGCGGTCGATTTCTCGGGTTGAGATGTGACTTTGGTGGCTGATGTCGGAAGTTCGAGAGTCACAAGCGAGGGAGTTGCGACGGCGTGATGCTCGCAGTGCCCTCCTCGGCAGCAGCTTGGTTTGCCGCGAAGGTCTGAAATCAGCATGGAAATGCCTATGACGATCAAAAGACTGGCTGCGAACCATTCCAGGACCAAGGTGAACTGCTGCTCATGGTGATGGTCGCCGGTGACGAAGTGATGGGTCAGGTGCATTAAAAATGCCACGGAGAGTAGCGCGACCGAATGCGACAAGGCCGTTGAGACTCCCATGACAATCGGGAGCCAGAAACTACGTTTCCCGCTGACGAAATGTGCCAGCATCGCTGATTTTCCGTGTCCGGGTTCGAGCGCATGGAGGATGCCGAAGACGAAACTCATCAACATGGTGAACAGGTAAGACGAATTCTGCATGGTGTCTGCATCGATTCATATTGAGAAAGTGGAGATGTCTTCAAACTAGTTCAGTGGCGTCCTTCAATCTACGTAAAAAAGCAGAAATCTGATGGAAAACGCTAACAAAATGCAACTGCAATTGGATTGCAAACATACGCAACGTGTTTACAATTGCAAATATATTGCAGATCTGTGAGAACTATTCATGTCTGTCGTACAGCTTCACAGCACCCCTCCACGTCTATTTTCAATCACCGAACTGTGGGACGTTTCGACGTCTGCTCATAAGGCTGCCGTTGATTTGCTCGATCAGGAAATGTATCTGCTGGGATGTGATGTCCGTTGTTCGCAAAGAAATTTGCTCATCGACTACGGGTTTTATCGCACACGAGGAGATTCAGATGATCGTGGCGCATCACGGTATGACATCAAGCGTGAAGAGACCTTGCTGCAACTCTGGGGAAGCGCATTCGCGTATGCCGAACAGGGGCTCGGTGCGGTCACGGTCAAAAGAGATCAATTCAAAGTCGGCGTTTTCAAAACGTCCGACTGGTCGCTGCGACAGATGACACTGGCAGGGCTCGACAAGCTCTCGTCCCTGAACTCTCTGGGACAGCTGGAGATGCTGTTCTGCCGGTTGTTTCACTGGATCGCCGACTATGAAGACTGGGTGCTCAAGGCCATGGGGATCGACTACCGTTGCCGTTGTGTGGAAGAACACCTCACTCGTCCTCGACCTGCCGTCTTCGCTGAATGCCTCCCCCATCTCTGGAGACAGATCGCCGACCGCAACTGGCAGCCATTTCTGGAAGGCTGTCAAAACTCTCAACTTCAAAAAAACATGCTGAGCGGAGTGAGTCACTGATGTCCAAGCAATCAACAGATCGACTTCCTGTGACTGTTTTATCAGGCTTCCTGGGGGCTGGGAAAACGACGCTGCTCAACCACGTCCTTCAGAACCGCGACGGACTGAAAGTTGCCGTCATCGTCAATGATATGTCGGAGATCAACATCGACGCGGCATTAATTAGCAATGGCGATGCGCTGTCGCGAACGGAAGAAAAACTGGTCGAGATGTCCAATGGCTGTATCTGCTGCACCTTG
>SXPC01000055.1 GCA_005778225.1 Planctomyces sp.
CCCTCGTGTCCCAAGAACTCAGTGACATGACCTGTCGGCGAATCACCATTTGAATTGAACACTATCTTCTATGCATAACTCTGACACCCCGCCGCAGGATCATCGTTTCCAGGCGGAAGAACCGGATGACTCAGCCGCCAAGAAAAAACGCAAAGCCGCGCCTGGTGAGACAGAACAAAAGGGAAGTAACCGCTCCGGTCTGTTCCTGATCCTGGCGATCATCTTCATCGTGATTTTTCTGGTGATGATGGGAAGCCCCTGGGAAGCTGGCGCGATCCCCTACAGCTACTTCATCGAGCAAGTCGAAAACGGCAATGTCAAGTCGGTGAAGTTTAACGGTGATCGTGTTCAAGGTGAGTGGAAAGAAATTCCGAAGACGCCACCGGTCGAGAAGATGGAAATGACGGAGAAGTTCCACACTGTCATGGATGCCCGTCTGGATCATGGCACGCTGCAGCAAATGCTCCGTGACAAGGGCGTCCAATTTGATTACAGCGATACGAGCGTTGGGCTTGGCACTCAGATGATGATCTGGATGCTGGGGCTGATTTTGACCATGGTCATCTTCGTGACCATCATGCGCCGCTCCAGTGATCCCATGGGCCAGGGGATGTTTGGAAACTTCGTTCGAAGTCCTGCACGCCTCTTCCGGCCCGCTGACCAGAAGACGACCTTTGACGACGTCGCCGGCATGGAGCAGCCCAAGCAGGAGCTCCAGGAGATCGTCGAATTCCTCAAGAACCCTGCGAAATTCCAGCGTCTGGGAGCAGAGATTCCCAAAGGCGTCCTGATGATGGGTTCGCCAGGAACCGGGAAAACCCTGTTGGCTCGCGCAACGGCAGGCGAAGCAGATGTCCCCTTCTTCACCGTCAACGGTTCGGAATTCATCCAGATGTTCGTCGGGGTCGGTGCAAGCCGGGTTCGCGATCTGTTTAAAACGGCCAAAGAAGCCTCTCCCTGTCTGATCTTCATTGATGAAATCGATGCCGTCGGTCGTGTCCGTGGAGCAGGGATGGGGGGCGGTCACGATGAGCGTGAGCAGACTCTCAACCAGATCCTGAGTGAAATGGACGGCTTTTCGAAAAACGAAGCAGTCATCGTCATCGCGGCAACAAATCGCCCGGACGTTCTCGATAAAGCATTAACACGTCCAGGACGTTTTGACCGACACATTACGGTCGATCTGCCGTCCAAAGAAGGTCGTCTGGGAATTCTGAAGGTTCACAGCCGCAAGGTTCCACTCGCTCCCGATGTGAAGCTGGATGTGTTAGCTGGCCAGACGATTGGTTTTTCTGGAGCAGAGCTCAAAAACCTCGTCAACGAGGCGGCTTTGCATGCCAGTCGGACCTCCTCCAGTATTGTCGCTGAGAAGGACTTCGAAGCCGCTTTCGACCGCATCCTGATGGGGACAAAGCGAGAAGAAGTTCTCAGTGATCGTGAAAAACGCATGACTGCTTATCATGAAGCAGGACACGCGATTGTTGCCTGGTTGCTGCCAGAACTGGACCCTGTCCACAAAGTGACGATTGTCCCTCGAGGACGGGCCTTGGGCGTCACGTGGCTGCAACCGAAAGAAGAACGCCTCAACTATGGTGAGAAGCGTTTGAAATCTCAGCTGGCCATGATGCTCGGCGGTCGTGCCGCTGAGAAACTCGTCTTTGACGAGTACACAGCCGGCGCTCAGGATGACCTCAAGAAGTCGACCGATCTGGCTCGACGCATGGTCGCCTTCTGGGGAATGAGCGAAACGATCGGCCCCGTTGCCTTCCATCATGCCAACGAAGATCCTTTCCTGGGACGTGATTACACCGAGCAACGCGATTTCAGCGACAGCACGGCTCACATCATCGATCAGGAAATCCAGAAGATCCTTCACGATGCCTCTCGCAAAGCGGTGGAACTGCTCAGCGAGCATCGTGATAAGCTCGACAAGCTGACCAGTGAGCTGATGAGCAGAGAAGTCGTCGATACAGCTCACCTGACCGAGCTGTTCGGCGAACGACCACCGATGATTGACATCGACACGGTCTAAAGAGTGAGAAAATGCGGACGAATCAAATTGACGTCCACAATTTTCATTGGTTACAACATTACTGAACACGATGCCGGGAGTTCTCGAAGAACATTCCCGAGACGAAAAAAGACATTGAAAGTAAACGGCCCGCTATGCAACCTGAGACCCTCGCAACGCCTCCAGTCACGGCATTGTTCCAAGATATGGACCTGAGCGATGAAACCAAACAGGCACTCATTGCCGCTGGTTACGCCAGCGCCACACCTGTGCAAGCCAGTGTGATTCCCGCTGCCCTGGAACGCCATGACATTCTCGGACAGGCCCCTACCGGAACCGGAAAGACAGCCTCATTTGTCGTTCCGATTCTGGAAGACATCGATTTCAACGCCACGCTCCCTGAAGCACTCGTGATGTGTCCGACACGAGAACTGTCCGAGCAGGTCGCCACCGAGTTCGAAAAGCTCTCCGGCTCCGAGCCCCTGCGAATGGTGGTTCTGGTCGGCGGAAAGCCGCTTCACCCACAGATCAATAAGATCAAGGCTGGTGTCCAGGTCGTGGTAGGGACGCCCGGACGCGTGCTTGATCTACTCCGTCGTCGAGAACTGAAGCTTACGAATCTGCGCACAATCGTGCTCGATGAAGCAGATCGAATGCTCGATATCGGTTTCCGTCCTGATATTGAACGCATCATGAAGTCGGTCCCAGACGAGAAGCAGGTCATTCTGCTGTCTGCCACGATTCCCGACGAAGTCGAAGTGCTGTCTCGAAAATACCTGAAAAATCCGAAGCGATTCACCATTATCTCAGACAGGCCGTCTGGGAGTTCAGTCAAGCAACACTACACGACAGTCGACGAGCGCAACAAACTCCGTCTGCTGGTTGATCTGCTCAAGAAGGAAAAGCCCCGCCAGGCCATCTGCTTCTGTCGAACCAAACGACGTGCTGACGAACTGTTCGCGAAGTTCTCCAAGTATCTCAAGCACGTCGGTGCCCTCCACGGCGACCTGCCACAGACCAAACGCGATCGCATCATGCAGGAATTCCGCAAAGGACAAGTCCGCCTGCTGATCGCGACGGACGTCGTCGGCCGCGGAATCGACGTCAGCGGGATTTCTCACATCATCAACTATGACATTCCCGAAGATCGCGAAGACTACATCCACCGCGTCGGGCGTGCGGGTCGGTTGTCGTCAAATGAACCGGGGCGTGCATTCACCTTCGTCACCAAAGAGCAGGGCTACATGCTCACGAACATCGAAAAACTCGTCAACAACATGTTGTATGAGTACAAACTCGACAACAACTTCGTCTATTACACGCCTGATACGCCACGTATGTCCGTCGAAGAATTCGAAGCAGTGCATGAACTGCCCGTCCCCGATGACGACGATGATTTCGGCGTCTTTTAAAGCGGTCTCCTGATCGTCGTTTCCGAGCAAAACGTCCCCGCGACCGTAATCACGGGGCGTGACGTTCATATCTATCTCACGCAGCTTCTTCGCGAGAGTCCGGCACAGCCTACTTATCAAGCATGGCGTCCTCTTCGAAGGAATCCGCAGCCTCTTATTTTGAAGGCGTCGCGTTCTGCTCGTCGTTCGGCAGAGGGATTGGGAGCAAAAAGTCTTCCGTTTTGCTGTACGGCTTGTGCTCGCCGGGCTCTTCTTCCTGTTTACGCTTCGATGCTTTCCATCCGCCCGCACTGACGGACTGTGGCGTCGACTTAACAGGTTTCGATGATGTCGTCGAAACTTCGTCATCATCAGCTATGGGTGGAGTCAGCTTGGGAGGCGTACTCAGTTCCATCGTCTTGGTGGCGGCCTGAGCCGGGATCGAAGTTAACAGCGGTGGTGCAAAGGAATCCAAAGCACCATTCTTGGAGTCAGTCGGAATTTTGAGCGGCTTGGGAAGCTCTGCTGTTCGCGTCAGAGGCGCGGTCTTGATGACTTCTTCCAGCGTCTTCGGTGACATCAGCATTTCTGTCGTGTCGGCGACATTGTCGGTGATCGTCTTGAAGGTCGGTTTCGTAGCCATGTCGAGCTTAGGCTCGTTCTTCTTCTGCTCGCTCTCCTTCTTACGAATGGCTGCAATGCGCTCCTGATACATGACGACCGCATCGAGTCCATGGTAAAGAGGGCCGCAGTTGGCCGGCAGATGGCGGTATTGGACCATGTTCCAGGCGAGGTAGTTAATCCCGTTGCGAACCCATGGCTGCTTGATCTCTTCATCCGAGAGGGCCATCATCAGCCACTCCATGATGTGCCCGGTCGATGCAAGGCGTTCGCTGAAGTCAGATGGAGTTCCAAAGCCTTTGTAGTATTTGGTGGGAAACGAACCGTCAGCGTTCTGAATTGACTTCGAAAGGGCGATGTATTTCTGAATCTTCTGGTCAGCTTCCAGCCAGACACCCCGAAGTGGTTTTTTCGTCTTTTCCAGATAATTCTTCTTGGCATATGCCAGCGCGAACATGCCGTGAGTACCGCCGCAGGCAGCTCGTTCGACGACCGCTGAATTTTGAATGCGGACGAGTTTTTCGATACTCCATTGCTGCCCGGTCGAATTGGTCCATTCGTCAGCAGGATCGAGATACTTGGCCAGAAACCACAATGTCCAGGTGATTTCTTCTTTCTCGTTCACTTCCATCTTGGCGTTATTGACGATGTCGGCCATCGTGATTTTCTGACCATTTCCAATGGCAAATTCATGCGTGATCGGCAGGTTGCTGAGAGTCAGGATGCCCAGGAACTGGTTAGGGTGACCTTCGAAGTGATACGGCTCAGTGTATTTGTGAGTGCGGCCACCATAAGGCGTCTTCTCGAACAGATACTGGCCTTTGTAACTGGGACCGCTGGTTGAAACCCATTCAATGGCCGGAACGAGCTTACTTCCCACGCGAACCTGAAGATTCTGACGCAGCGCGATGATGCCGTGGAACAGCTGCCAGGGAGAGTGGCCGAGCATGCGACCTTCGGGCTGATTGCCCTGGTTGATAACGAGATAGCGCTTTCCCATCACCTCGACGGCTTGGGTGCACAGGTTGTCGAGTGGGTCTTCTGAAGGATTTTCGACTTTCAGTGAATAGGTCGAAGGATGAGCCGGGTACGATGGAAACTCTTCTTTGGAACTGGTGTCCGAGTCGTCGTGACTTGTTTTGTCATTCAACGCGTTTTTTGTCTCTTTGCGCAGGCGACCCAGCAGTCCGACGGGATTGACCGTGAACTGATCCGACGCAGCGAGCATCGCTGGTGCGCACAGCGTCGACAGGGTGAGAGCGGCGCAGAGTGTGACTCGGATATTCATCGTCATGAGGATTATCTGCCGGGGCTCAATGTGGATGTCCCATCGAGCCGGAGTCTTTGTCGGTAGGACGATTACCCGGCATTGCTGCGGAGTAATTCGAGGGTGGGAGGTGTCGCGAATTTCGTCTCACACGTCTACCCGCCATTGTGGCGATCCAGTCGTGGTAGCACTTCTTACAACGCTGACTCCTGGGGCGTGCGCGTCCCCTGCCAAGTTATCGGCAAAAGGTCGCAGGGGGTTTGCTGCAATTCGCTGATTGACGATCGAGCAGAGGAGAAAATCGTACAGCATTGGAAATCGTTCGACTTACGTCGACTCTGGTGGTCAACTATGATCGCTTTTTGATTCAACTTTGATGTGATGACTGCACCGACGACTTCAGATTGATAACGCCATGATCCCACTTCGCGACAACATTCCTTCCCGCTCGTTCCCGTTCGTGAATACGGCCTTACTGATAGCGACCACAGTAGTCTTCATGGTCCAATTGGCCGCCGGGGCGCATCAGGATGAGTTGATCGTCAAGTACGGGATGATTCCCGCTTACGTGACCGGCAAGGTGCACTCGGCTGAGAGTCTTGAATCTCGAATCAAGTTGAAAATCGATACTCCGATTGAGGATCCGCGCCCTGAGTTCCTCGACCAGCTTCCGTCTATTCCCCCTATTTTCACATTGCTCAGCTGTGTCTTTCTTCATGGTGGATGGATGCACTTCCTTGGCAACATGCTGTTTCTGTTCATCTTCGGGGATAATGTCGAGGACAGCTACGGCCACATCCCGTATCTGCTGTTCTATTTAGGCTGCGGCATTCTCGCGAGTGTCAGTCACCTGGTCACCGATCCGACCTCGGTCGTGCCAACAATTGGTGCCAGCGGAGCGATCGCGGGCGTGATGGGAGCGTACTTTTATCTCTGCCCGCATGCGAAGGTTCAGGCTTTAATCCCAATCTTCATTTTCATCCAGATCGTGGTGCTGCCTGCCCCGTTGTTTCTGGGGTTCTGGTTCATTCTGCAGCTACTACAGGGTGTTGCGATGGCTGGCTCGGGAGTCGCAGGGGTCGCATGGTGGGCTCACATCGGAGGGTTTATCTCAGGGTACTTGTTGAGCGTGCTGCTGATCCGTGTGCACCAAATTCGTGAACCAGTGGAGTCGAGGTATCCGTTTACGGATCGGACTTTCTCAAGAATTTCGCGACGGTTCTGAAACATGCTGGAAATGCCTCCGGACAACTCGCGTATCTCGAAGTGGCGAAAATAGTTGGAACAATCTGGACGTGTGTGTTGGCAGAGTGTACTTTCATAGATTCCTGAAACCCATCGCGACGCAGTGGAGTGCTTCTGCTGGACTGGCTGCTTTCCACAATGAGGAACGATTTGATGGCTATGCTTGCACGCAGTTTGATGGTGTTGGGAATCCTGCTGGCGACGGCGACAATCCATGCCGCGGAAATGTTGCCTCAGGGGGAGACGTTCAAGACGCTGTCTGGAAAGTCGATCGAGCTGCCTGCCTACCAGGGAGACAAAGTCCTGGTCGTCGCGATCACCAACACCACCTGCCCATTGTGCAAGAAGTATGCTCCTCGACTGGCTGAGATCGAAGACGCCTACGCGGATCGTTCTGTCGCCTTTCTCTTCGTCAACCCGGCCACACTCGACGTTCAAAAAGACGCGACCGACATGGTCAAATCCCATGGCTTCGATGGCGAGTACGCCTTGGACCCGCACAGTCATCTGATCACCAAGCTCAATGCCAAGACGACGACTGAGGTCTTCGTTTACTCCAAACTCGGCGAATTAACCTATCGAGGAGCCGTCGACGATCAATACGGCGTCGGTAAAGCCCGTACTGCTCCGACGGTCAATTATCTTCGAGACGCTCTTGATGCGACACTGAACGGGACCAAACCAGCTCTCACGATGACAGAAGCACCGGGATGTCTCCTTGCTCACGCGACAGCACCGATGACGACTGAAATCGCGAAGACGGAACCTGCTGACGTCACCTACTTTGGTGAGATTGCTCACATTTTGCAGCAGAAGTGCAATGACTGTCACCGTACTGGAGGAGTTGCTCCCTTCTCACTGACCAGCATCAATGACGTCCTCGAACACAAGGGGATGATCGAATACGTTCTCAACGAAGGCATCATGCCTCCCTGGTTTGCAGACCCCGAAAAGAGTGCTCTCAAGTTCCGCAACGATATGTCTCTGTCCGCTAATCAGAAAACACAACTCCTTGCATGGCTGAAGAGCAATCACCCGATGGGTGATCCGAAGCAGGCCCCACAGCCCAAGACTTTCCACGAAGGGTGGAACATCGGCGAGCCAGACCTGATTGTTGAATTGCCCGATGCCATCGACGTGAAGGCTCAGGGAACGATGGGTTACCAGCACGTCATCATCGACCCTAAAGTCACGGAAGACAAATGGATTGAATCTGTCGAGATTCGTCCCACAGATCCATCCGTTGTCCACCACGTTCTGGTCTTCAATCTCGATAAGGACAAGATCCCCAGACGAGGCGGAGGTACGGAAGAGGAAGGCTTTTTCGCAGCCTATGTCCCAGGAAATACCTATCAGACATTTCCCGATGGTCTGAGCCAGAAACTTGCCGCAAATTCAAAGTTTCTTTTTCAGATGCACTATACCCCCAATGGAAAGGCGACCTCTGACCGGACGAAACTGGGAATCAAATTCAAGAAAACGCTGCCCGAACACAACGTCCGTGTGACCGGAATCGCAAATACTCGCATTTCGATTCCGCCGAATACTGCAGGTCACAAACAGACCGCTATCCAGACCATTCCTCGGGATGTGCAACTGCTTTCTCTCATGCCCCATATGCACTTGCGAGGTCAGGCCTTCCGCTACGAAGCGATCTTTCCCGACCAGTCACGTGTGACGCTTTTGGAGATTCCTCGCTATGACTTCAACTGGCAGATCGATTACAAGCTGAAGGAGCCCTTTTCGCTTCCGAAAGGGAGTCAACTGGAACTCACCGCCTGGTATGACAACAGTAGCCAGAACGTCAGCAATCCCGATCCTGATAAGCAGGTAAAATGGGGGCCGCAGACCTATGACGAAATGCTCGTCGGCTATGTCTCGTATTACAACGAAGGCGAAGATCCGCTCAACGAAACCTCCAATCCTGAGGAAGCAGCACAAGACAAACGCGAACTCGTCTCAAAAGCCCTGAAGCGTTTCGACAAAAACCGCGACGGCAAAATCACCCGCGACGAAGCAGCCCGCGGCGGCAAACTCTTTGATCGACTCGATGCCGATAAAAACGGCGAAATCGACATGGACGAAGCGGTTGAGAACTTTCCGAGTGAAGTCGAACTTCTGCAACTCTTGCAGGACCGCAAGTAGTCGTTCGCGTTCTGCGTTGAGAGCACAAAAAAAGTCTTCGCCAGGTCTACGACCTGGCGAAGACTTTTTTATTATCGACTTGCAGTCTCGTTGGAATGTTATCGCTTCTTCGCGAAGTAGTTGAGGTAGACATAAACGGCAGCACCAATGCCAAGGATCGGCATCAAAAACAGCACGACAGAAGCTTTGGGAAAGAGAATGGGCTTGAGCAGGTAGTTATCGAGCAGGTAGCCACCAAAGAAGGACCAGCAGACGATGATGATGCCAACCTTGCGTTGCTGATCGGGATCGGCAGGAGCTGCTGCTTTCTTTGTTTTCTCGGGTTTGGACTTCGTTTCGCTTTTCGAAGTCTCTTTCTTCCCGGACGACTTTTCCTTACCGGTCTGTTTAGCCTCGGCTTTTTTGACGGCGAGCGATTCGTCACGGACGCCAGGGGCGTAGTATTTATTGATTGCCTGATTGATTGAAAGCGGGGTCGCGATGACCGGTCGCATGGAAAGTGCAAAGCGGAGACGGATTTCGTCTTCGAGTTCGTGATCCGGCAGGTCAGGGCAGGCGATCAGGACTTTGTCGTCATCAATGAACAAGGGCATAATCTGGTATTTTTTGACCAGAAGACGCGGGATCTGATCAAGGACGTCATCATCAGGGATGAGTTCCGCGATGTCGATGAAGGCCATCCGTTTCTCTTCAGCGAGAAGTCGGGCGGCCGTTTCGGTATCGAGAAGCTTCATCTGGACGGAGGCATCCCGGAATTCCAGACCACGACGCTCTGCGAACTGCTCGATCTCTTTGACCTGATCGCGCGAGAGGAGATTCTGCTTCACGGCCGCCTGCCCCATGGTGAGGTGGGCTGACTCGTCTTCTTCGAACTCACGTCCGAGGGACTCGTCGTATTCGCGCTTACGCTCGCCGTCGGTCAGGCAGAGCATGGCTTTGGCGAGTTCGTTGAGAAGTTCTTGTGACTCAACGGAGAATTGGCCGGTCGCGTACTTGCGGACGTGAGCGTTGAGTTTTTTGTAGTGAGCGCGGATTTTCCCAGGATCGTCTTCGAAGTCGACAACACGCAGCAGCTGGTAGTGTGTCGGCGGACGGAACTCTTCGGGAATGCCGAGCCATTCTTTGTAGACGTCAATAGCCACTCCGGACAGTCCTTTCACCGTTGTGCATCGCGGGTTTGCAGCGGGTTACGCTGCCGCAGAGCGGCGGTCATTCCACCGCCCGACAAGAAAAAGCCCCCGGTGAATCGCCGGGGGCTTGCATGATACTCTACTCGACGGAGTAAGCCTCAGCCAAGGTCGAGAAGTTGTCGACCTCTTCGCTGTTGATCCCGGAATCACGAACAATTTCCGTCATTGCTTCACGATTACCGACAAGATCGCGAGCCGTCGCCTGGATACGACCATTCGCGTCGTAACTGTAGGTCACTTCGACAGGCGAACCAGCTGGAAGGTTTGGCGGTAGGTTAACGATACGGAAATCGCCGATCAGCGTACAGGCTGATGGGTCGATCGCATCACCTTCGAGAATGTTGACGTGAATGGTCTGCTGAGACGCCGTGTTGGTCACGAACTTCTGAGAGACGCTATAAGGGATCTGGGTGTTCTTCGGGATCATGATGTGGTTGATCTTGCGAGCCCGGTTGTTCGGGTCGCTGATCTTGACACCCAAAGAGTGCGAGTTGACGTCCGAGGTGACGACCGAACGGAGTCGATTAACGATTGCCATCCCGAGACGGGATTTGCCTTTAGTGGCTTTGGCTTCGAGAATCGCCGCGTGGATCGCAGCACCAAGGGCGACTGCTTCTTCTGGCTTGACGTCTCTGGAAGGTTTGCGTTTACAGATTTCGACGAGCATTTTCTCGACGACTGGCATGTACGTCGAACCTCCGACGAGAACGACTTCGTCAAGTTCCTGAGGCTTGATGCCAGCCTGCTCCATGACGAGTTCGGTCGTATCACGCGTTCGTTGCAAGAGGTCGCTGGTCATGCGTTCGAAGTCACCACGGGTGAGGGCAACATTGAGCGACTTGCCTTTATAGTAGACCCCGACGTTGACCTGGGCCTTCGAGCTGAGATCCCGCTTGGCTTGCTCGCATTCCTGAGTGAATTGCAGGAGGGTTTCTGGATCGTCGCGTGGATCTTCGTCGTACTTGCGCTGGAACTGCTCGCAGACGTGGTCGACGATTCGTCGGCTCCAGTCGAGACCGCCCAGCATGACGTCGCCGTCGGTCGCGAGGACCTTAAAGTTTGTGGGTGTATAACGGACGACGGTCACGTCGAACGTTCCACCACCAAGGTCGTAAACGAGAATTGTTTTCTCTTTGACGTTGGCATCGGAGGCTCCGCGTCCCAGTTCCCCTTTGATCCAGGCGTAGGCGAGAGTCGCAGCGGTCGGCTCGTTGATGATGTCGATGACGTTCAGACCAGCGATGCGGCCTGCATCCTGAGTGGCTTTACGACGTAGGTCATTGAAGTAATACGGGACAGTGATAACGGCGTTACCGATCGGGCCGATCTTGGCTTCTGCGTCTTGTTTGAGCTTCTTGAGAATGAGTGCGGAAATGAATTCCGGAGTCAGCTTTTTGTTCTGGTAGACGATGTGGAAGTCTTTATTCCCCATCTGTCGCTTGACGGCTTCGATGATCCGCTGTGGATCTTCGACCGACATACGCTCGAAGGATGGGCCGACGACGACCTGGCCTTCGTCGCCAAGAAGGACGACCGACGGCGTGATCGTGTGGCCATCGTTATTCGTCACAGAAAGTGGTTCGCCGTCTTCGCCGATCAAAGCCAGGGAAGAGTACGTCGTTCCCAGATCAATACCGACTGTGTTACCCTGTTGCAGATTCATTCGGTCGTCCTCAGATATCTTTGGAACTCAGAGATGTATTTCGGGGCTTGGAAACCCTCGACCGAGGAAAGAAAGATGCGCATCTCGGTTTTGGGGGCGATCGATGCCACTTTGCCGACGAAACTGACGTTTCGACGGCAAAGACAATCATCTTCGCATAGATGTGTCGGTGAAATTCCGAACCGCGTTTGTGCGAACGGATCGGAGTTTTCCATGATACGGACTATTCTGCCGGGCACAACCAAGCGAATCAAGCTAAACGAGGCTGGCTGAGGAAAATGTCGAAGGTTGGTGAACGGATCATTCCGGTCATTCCCAGGTGGACACACTCGGCAGGTTTGTGTTATAGATCCCCTCCGCGATGTCCAGCGGCTGGGATGCTGCATGGCTGTGCGTTGAAGCTGACCTCATCGACGTCTGGAAAGGAATCCTTCTCCGATGAGAACGATTGCAATTATGAATCAAAAAGGGGGAGTGGGAAAAACCACTTCCAGTGTCAATCTTTCGGCTGGACTGGCCCGCGCGGGGCATAAAGTCTGCCTGATTGACCTCGATCCGCAGGCCCATAGCTCGCTGCACCTGGGAATTGAAGTTTCTGGCGGAATGAACTGCGTTTACTCGGTTTTCGCGGGTGAACAAAGACTGTCTCAGGTCAAACAGCTGGTCAATTCCCATTTGTGGGTCGTGCCCGCGTCTTTGGATCTGGCGGCGACTGAGTTGGAACTCGTCGATGCACAGGGACGCGAACTCGTTCTGCGTCAGGCGATCGCGACGCTGGCCAAAGAGCAGCAGTTTGACTTCGTCATTCTCGACTGCCCACCCTCGCTGGGGGTGTTGACGATCAATGCCCTGACCGCCGCTGATGAAGTGATCATTCCGCTACAGCCTCACTTTTTCGCGCTGCAGGGTCTTTCGAAGCTGCTGGAAACAACGGCTCTGATTAAGCGTCGATTGAACCGCGCTCTGCAGGTCAGCGGGATCATTCTCTGTCTTTATGAGACAGGAACGCGATTGGCTGCGGACGTCACAGACGATTTGAACAACTTCCTGACAGGAAGCGACCCTCAGGCTCCGTGGTCAAAAGCCCGGGTGTTTGCAGCGAGAATTCGTCGAAACATCAAGCTGGCAGAAGCTCCGAGTTTCGGCCAGTCGATTTTTGAGTATGCCCCAAATTCTGCAGGTGCGTCCGATTATGGGCGACTGGTGGAAGAAGTGGTTGCGCTAGGACAGAAAGCAACCGTGACCGCAACGCCTGCTGTTTCGGTTGCTGAAGTCGCGCCGGTGATCGCAATGCCTTCGGCTGATCTGGGGATTTCACAGAACGCAGCTTGAAACGCGGCTCTCATCAATTTTATGGAATCTGATAGCCCAGTTCTCTCAAGGACTGGGCTAATTTCATGAGTGGCAGGCCGGTGATGGCCGTCATGTCTTCGGTTTGGACGTTGTCGAAGAGAGTGACGCCGAGGGATTCGAATTTGTAGGAACCGGCACAATCAAGGGGCTGGTCAGCCTGAACGTAGCGGCGGGCTTCGTCGCGAGTCAATGGTCGCATCGCTAAACGAGTGATATCGACGAATTCCATGTGGCCGTGCGGGCTGGTGATGAAAACAGCGGTGATGAGCTGATGTGTTCTTTCTGCCAGTGAGAGTAGCTGGTTGATGGCATTCTCTTCGGTGTGAGGCTTGCCAAGGATCTGATTATCACAGGCCGCGAGCTGATCGCTGCCGATGATGGTTGAGTCGGGATGCGTGTCGAAGATCTTGATGGCTTTTGCCCGGGCGAGCGTCGTCGCTAGCTGAATGGGATCAGCCACCTGCTGTTTGACCGCTTCCTCATCGACATCTGGTGAGATCGAATCGAACGGAATGCGGAGGCGTTCCAGAAGCATGCGTCGATAACGTGAACTGCTGGCGAGGATCAAGGGGTTCATGGGGAGCTTTCCAGTAACGAACATTGATCGGTGGTTGTCGTGGTGTGGCTGTCGAAGTTAAGATACGACGTCAACGCATCCTGCCACAAAACATTTAAGACGATAAGGCGAACTCGCATGCACCCTGTTGAGCGAATCGAAAAAGATGGCCTGGTGACAATCATTCGAACGAAGCACCCCGACAAGGTGGCCCAACTGGTTGACTGCCTCGTGCAAGGTGGCATTACGCTGATCGAGATTACCTTCGACGTCAAGAATGCCGGGAAGCTGATTACGGATTCCATCGAGAAACATAGCCCGAAGCTGTCGATGGGAGCAGGTACGATTCTTGACACGGCTGCTGGTCAACAAGCGATTTTAGCGGGAGCCAGTTTCCTGGTTTGCCCGCACCTCGATGTCGACATCATCAGACTCGCCAAGCGTTACTCGCGACTGGTGATGCCGGGTGTCATGACGCCGACGGAGATCATGACCGCGTGGCAGGCGGGGGCGGATTTCGTGAAAGTCTTCCCGGGACACGTTGTCGGTCCAGAGTTCATCAAAGCCGTGAAGGGGCCGTTTCCGCATATTCGCATGATCCCGACAGGCAAGGTCGATGAAACAAACATCGCAGCCTTCTTCGAAGCAGGAGTTTCCGCCGTCGGCCTGAGCAGCTGTCTGTTTAATGAGCAGATTCTGGCCGATGGAGATTTCGAGACGGTGAAGAAGAATATCGAGAAGTACCGCAAGCTGGTCGATCAAACGCTAGGGCGATAAGTTTGATTGATGCAGCTACCTGCCATCGTTTGAGGCATCGAGAGGGAATTATGTAACTCTGCTCGCGACCGCATTCCATGCCATCAATGAATCACGTGCGGCACGGACGTCGTGGACGCGTATGATGTCACAGTGCTGCTGGGCGAGGGCGATGGTGACTCCCATCGTGCCATAGAGAGCTTCGTCAAGTTCTTCTCCGAGGACTTTCTTGAGGAAGCGTTTGCGGGAATGGCCGATGAGAACAGGACGACCCAATGCACGCAGTTGCTTGATATGGGATAGTAGCTGCAGGTTGTGCTCAGCAGTTTTTCCGAAACCGATGCCAGGGTCGATGACGACGCTGTTTGAGGGGATACCAAGTTCAGCGAAGGCGTTGAGGCGTTCGTGGAGCCAGTCGCGGACTTCGCCGACGACGTCTGTGTAATGCGGATTCTGCTGCATTGTCGCGGGAGTTCCCTGGATGTGCATACAGACCATGCCTGCCTGATAATCGCGGCAGACTTCTGCAATGAGCGGATCAAAAGTAAAGCCGGAGATGTCGTTGATGATGTCGGCGCCCAGATCGAGAGCGGCGCGGGCGACTTCGGCTTTGTTGGTATCGATCGAAATCAGTCGCTCGGTTTGAGGCCGCAAACATTCGAGGGTCGGAATGACGCGGGCCAGTTCTTCATCGAGAGGAACCGGAAGTGAGCCCGGACGAGTTGATTCGCCGCCGAGATCGAGGATGTCGGCACCGTCCTGATCGAGTCTTAAGGCTCGCTCGGCAGCAAGATCGGGATCAATGAACTGACCGCCGTCCGAGAAGCTGTCGGGAGTGACGTTGACGATGCCCATGATCCAGGTTCGCTCACCGAGAATGTGACGAGTTCCTCGAATGAGCCAGTCATGTGTTTGTGATACGGGCATGGTTGTCCTTCGTTGAATGAAGCGTCATCATAAAAGAAGAGATGAGAGACGTCATCCATTGATCCCTATTCGCTGAAGAGAAGAACTGTTTCCCATGGCCCGCTGCGACGAAGGATATGTGTGTGAAGTCTGCGGCAAGCCTGTCGAGAAGATCACGCAGAGCAGTTTGTATGTCCGGTATGTTATTGGTGAAGTTGAAAGCCGTGAGCTACTGGCAATGCCCGAGCGACACTTATTGTGTGACCCGACGCTGGCGCAATACATCGTCTCTGACGATTTCGCACCGGTGAAGTGTGAGGGATTCTTTGACAAGCACGAACTCGACGCGCAGTTTGTCGCGGAGCGAGAGCAACTCGTCTCACGCGGGTGGCATCGACTGAAAGAAGTTTTGAAGCAGAAGCTGCCGATCTCGGACTATCCTCTGGAAGAAGTGAAATGAACAATACGATTGAGCAACTCGTCTGCGGAGATGCTGCCACAGTCAAGGCGGGACTTGTCGCACTGAATGAGCACCTGGGGGCAATTGCGAGCGGGTACTGGCACGTGACGCCCGGGAGCCATCTGGATCTAGTGGCGTACTCGGCTACCGATGCGATCATGCAAGATGTGCAAGAGGGATTTCAAGACGCAACGCGTCGCGTCAAATGGGAACAGAACAAGCTCGGGATTGTCGCGGCATGCTGGGAGAAAAAGATCGTTCCGGCAATCGCGGACCCGTCGAAGGAACGCTTGACGGGATCGGCGGATTGGCTGGTGAGATTTGGAGCGAAGTACTCGCTGTCATGTCCAGTGATTATCGAAGGAGAACCTCGCGTGGTTTTGGCAATCGCGTTTCCAGCGAGCGCCGAAGAGCCAGCTGAAATGATCCCCAAGGTCGAAGTCTGGCGAACAGAGCTAGGCGAGCAGCTGAAATCGCTGAAATGAATTCCGCTGGATCATCGAGTCGCAGGCGCCTGGCCGGGGACAAATGCGTCGATCCACATAAAGGGCTTACCTGCTTCATCAATCCGAAGGGTTGCCTGAAGACGGTGAGGCGTGGTCGCAGAACCAAGGACCATCGCCCAGGCTGTCCGTTTCTCGGGTAAGTTGATGATGAGTTTCGTCGGATCGACCTGATTCGCAGCCAGATTCATCTGGTCAAGAAGAATCGGAACCTTGGTTTCTTCGGAGGCGCGTCTGACCAATTCAGACAAAGGCTCTTTTGCGACTTTGATCGGCTTCATCGAGAAGAGAGTCGGAGCAGCGTCGAGGCGTTTAAGATTGATTGTTTCGAGATCCCACCCGACCGGCCAGATATCTTTGCCAGAGTTGACCGTGTCGATCTTGATCTCAATTGATGAATTGGGAAGTCGCTGAGGTCGCATGCCCAAGCCATGTGACTTGAGGAGAATGGCGAGAGCAGTGCCCTTGGTCATGCCTCTGACATCGGGCAGTTGGGGAGCAGAGACCGCATAAGAAGCAAGCTGATCACGAGCAGAATCAGTCAGCTGCCACGGAATCTCCCCCTTCCTGGGAAGGATTTCCTCGACCGCATCAAGAAGGGACATTGAAGTGACAGGCGTTAAGAATGTCGCAGGTTGAGCAAGGAGTTTGTTGACAGACTCAAACTGGGCTTTGCTCAGCCCCCAGGCCGGTTGGCCGTTAGGGGCACCTTGCTTGCCGTAAGTTCTGAGTTCTTCGATCCACTCACGCAGTTGCCGCAGGTCAGTTGGCTTGAAGGTTTTCTTGTTGGCAAACGTCAGCGTTCCATCGCCCGCCATCTGACCGACAATCTTGATCCGACGCCAGCGGCCGGTAATGGTTTCGGTAATGTCTGGTTTGTCTTCAACGAGAGGCTGGCGCAGACGAATGTCGACATTGAGAGTGCCGAAATCCTTGGCCCACTGCTGAGCAATAAAGCCACCAGTTCCCTGTTGTGGGATTACGATCTCGAACTCAATATCCGTGCGGTACTCTTTGATTTCCGCAGGAGGCTGTTTGGCCGAGGGAGACTGACACTGAGCCGCGCAGGGAAAAAGGATGCAGCCCAATAAGAGGCTGCATCCCATGATTTGAGACAATCGACTCAGTTCGATGTTCATGACTTGCTCCGCACGTCAGTGTTGATAATTAACGACCTCGTCCTGGTGCCATGCCACCGCCTGGCCCCGACATCCCAGGCTGCATTCCGCCCGATCCACCTCGTCCCGGAGGCATCCCTCCGGAACCGCTGCCTGAGCCACTACCAAGACGTCGATTCGAGTTTTGCTGTTTATTGGAGACGCGACCCATTCCCGCCGATGCCTCTCCGGAGCCATATTCTCCCATTCCTTCGCTACCCATACCTGCCGTCGGGTTGGTCAAGCCATCTTTGAGTGTTTCGAAGAACTTGTGCTCGTCATCGACCATCTTCTCAACAGCTGTTTTGCGTGCCAGATTCGAGATGGAATCTGACATCTTCAATGCGCCCGTTGAGTCAATTACGACTGTCTTGGGAACAATGCCGACATAGCCGAGCGAACGCTCTGTAATCGCGAGATCCTTGTGATATTCGCGATCAATCTTCACGTCAAAATCAACGTCTACGAGCATATCCGTCGAATTGAAATAGGCATCTTCGTTTTCGTAGCTGGGAATTTCCGGACGAATGACATAGGTCTTCACTTTGCCGCCAACAAACTGGCCAATGGAAATCGGCAAGTTGGCTTTAATGTGAGTACCAGTCTGCTTGTTCCATTCAAACATCGCCAAAGATGCTAGCGCATCTGCAAAGCCTTTGGCGGGCGATGTTCCGGTGACGAAGTATTCCACATCGGGCTGAATATACGAGGAATTACTCGTATTGCTCCAGGGAGTAATACGTTCCGCACCAGTGACCACTTCCAGTGAAAGAGCGGACGCAACAGGCTGGCCGTAGTTTGGATTCACCATGACGAGCTGGACACGATATTGATACTGGGTATCGGGTTTGACATCGAAGTCAAAGTAGCGGAACAGCAGCACGTTGCCAGCAGCTGACGTACGTGCCTTGATGTGCTCAAGAATTTTGTCCTTCATGTTCTTATCGTTCGAGCCAAACTGTTTATTGAGTTCAGCGAGAAGTTTGCGAGCACGAGGAGAGTTGGAAAGTGCATCGTTGCCACCACCTGCGCCCAGTTCACTTCCCATTTGCTGCATACCGGCGCCCATGTTGTTCATGTACGGGGAGAAACCGCCACGTCCCGGCTTCTTGGCCTCTGCTTCCAGAACATTGCGATAATCCTGCAGGATCTGCTGATTGAGTTTGGCCTCGATGGCCTGTTCTTCAGGAGACAGCTGGAAGTTCTTCACGCCAGGGTGAGTCGCTTTATCGCTCCAGAATCCAAGGATGCGTGAAGGCAGCGGCATGGTGAAAACGGGGTGAGTGATCGTCGAGTAAACCATGTCGTTTTCAAAATTCGCGGACCGTTCAACGATATCCGTGGCAACTTTGGTATCGACATCTTCCCACGCTGCGTTTTCCCAATCCGCTTCCGCTTTCTGAGCACCACCTTTGATTGAACGTCGTTGAAGTTTAAAGTTCAGGAAGTCAAGATAAGGCTCGGCTTCGTACTCGCTGATGTGGAGAGCTTCGGCAATGTTTCGCAGTTGCTCACGGCGTGGGAAAATACCGCGGACAGCGTTGTAGCGAAGGGCCACCGGCTCAAGATTGCTGACAGCCAGATTATTCATTTCACGGCCTGCATACGGGTCGTATCCGCTGCCTTCTGGTCCCATCCCGCCAGAGCTCATGGACGGTCCACCACGCATGCTGCCTGGGCCAGGACGCATCCCGCCACCGCCGGGACCGCCCATAGGCCGTCCACCAGGCCCCATTCCGCCCGGTCCTCCCATGCCACCCGCAGGCCCGAACTCACTACCAGAGGATTCGCCACCTATCCCGTTCGCACTGAAACCCGTGTTCGGGATGAAGTCAGTGTTCTGGCCGTCTAATGGATTGGTCGTTGGTGTCGTGGGCGATGCCGGAACGGCTTCCGAAGTTGGGACGAGATCCTTGATCGTTGCGATCACAGCGTAACCTGATGTGACGAGGAGATCTTGAACGGGCTCATAGGATGGATCGCGGAGAGGCTGCTGATCATCATTGATCGCATCATAAAGCGTTACCGGAAAATCGTAGGTCTGGACTTTCAGAGGTGTCAATTTGTTATTGATGATGGCAACCGTGTTGTCCTCATGAAGCGTATCGTACTTCTCCTGCTCATTCCACATGTTGTTCTGAACGCTATCGTACGATTTGCGCACCAGTTCCTTGAGCTCATTGGGGCTTTTCGGAAATGGAATCCATTTCGTCGTCGCCAGGGCAGCCAGGATGATGATCCCGGTAACGCTGAGGGCAATTTTCTCACCATGGTGAAGCATCAGTTGCTTCATACCTTCTTTTGAGAACATACCTTTAATCGCGTTCATATGAGTCCTCGATCAACTTGCAGAAAATCAATTCAAAATGCTGAGAGATGTGAATTCTGAGACATTGGCTCTTGAATTAAAGAACCGTTCATGGATTCGTGCCCGGCTCGTTCATCGGTGGTGGAGTTCCCGGTTCGCCCGCGGGAGGTGTTGCGCCGGGTGTTCCCTCGGGAGGTATTACAGGTGTGGGAGGATTCTGCATTGGAGGTTGCTCGCCCAGACCTAATGGGTTCTCGGCAGCTGGAGCCGGCAGAGGCGTCTCTGTTGGCAAGCCTAACGCGTCTGTCTCCGGCGTGCCAGCTGGAGTTGCGGCAGGGGCCGGAGTTTCACCGTTGGCTGGAGGAGCCATTTCTGTACCGGGCGGCGTTGTCGCCGGATCCACCACAGGCGTCGTGTTGGGATCAACTGGCGCCGCATTGGGATCGATTGCAGCAGGATCCGTAACGGCAGGATCTGTGACAGCAGCTTCGGCCCCTTCCGTTGCCACGGCCACTTCAGCTGGCGGTGGATTGTAAATGGTAAACAATCCACTGATCGCGACTCGATAAACGTACGGCGCGTTTGTGATGGCCGTCATGACGTCCATGGCTTGGCTATTCTGCTGCTGGTTGAACCTTGGACCTCGGTTTGTGTTATTCGTGCGATCAAGGATCGTGGGGCCTCCTCCAATGAAGGGGTTGACTAGTTCGGGAGGTCTGCCATTGTTCGCAGCCGGCATGCCTGGAGTCCCCATGCCACCGGAGAAACCTCCACCAAATCCACCACCGCGATTCCCTTCGCCAGTATTGAATCCGCCGCCGAATCCGCCACCACCAAATCCGCCTCCCATTCCCATGCCTGGCTGCATAGGCGAACCACCAAATCCGCCGCCACCACCGCCAAATCCACCTTCTCCACTCATTCCACCGGCGTAACCGCCGCTACCTCCCATGCCACCACTGGCACCGGCGGAGCCGCGTCCCATCTGGACACGCACGACAGAAATCAGCCACGGTGAGTTTTCCAACTCCACCAGGAATGCGGGAAGGTGACGGTGATCGACGAGGCATTCCATATAAAAGCCACGTTTCATGTAGATCTGATCGGCTCGCTCTTGAGTTCCAACCCAGCGGAGAGCGGTCTGAACTTCAGTGCCATCCGCGTTGTATGTGGGAACACCACCTTGTCCGCCCGGACCTCCGGAACTACCCCCGGGAGATGGCATCATCATTTCGCCCTCACCACCTTCCCCGGTGGAGGCGACTGCTTCTGAACCAAACTCATCGGCCGGATCAAAAGAAACGGTGGCCGTTGCTCCCATTCCACCAGCCCCGCCCGGCCCACCAGGGCCCATCATACCTTCCATCATGTCACTGCCTTCGCCGCCAGCAGCATCGGCAGAGGCTCCTTCGCCTGTCCCGCCGAGCAGTTGAAGAACATCAATCGAGCGAACCACAGATTCGGTGGGAGCAGAAGCGTCCTGATTCACGCGGCGGACGACATCGAACAAGCCTTCGAGTAACCACAGATCCTGTTGAGCTTCCCAGACATTTTGAGGTGTTGGGGGAAGGTCACCGTAATACCGTCGTGGGAGAGCTTGTGGTTGAAAAATGACGGTTCCTTTGGGGAAATAAACAGGATCATAGGGATTGATCGATTTCCAGACCCGTTCCAGTTCCTTGGGATATTCGTTGCGATAAATGTTGCACGCTGCGGTAGCGAGGTTACCGTAGTATTCCTTTGGGATATATCGCTTGAGAATATCTGGCCAAGTCTGAAGCTTCGCCTGTAGTTCCCACAGAAACTTACGTGCTTCCTTGTTGCGCTCTGTTTGATCTTCAATGTACTTGATGAGATTATCATCCCATTGCTGATTGGGCGTACCGGCTTTGAACGCCGCCTGCTCGAAGGCCGTTTTGACGGCTGTTTCCTGAGCGATACGTGCAGCATTGAGACTCGACGTCGCGAGCCACCAGCCGATGATCGGAATGATTAGAACGAGGCCGAACAGGACCCAGAATCTATGTTTAATAATTGGTTTGAGCTTATCCATCGTAGGAAACCTCGATCGAGGTGAGAGAGATCAGGATGAAATACGAGACAGACCGAAACTGAGAACTAGGTCGCTGGTGCTGCATCGCCTTCGGCAGGAGCAGCGTCGGGTGGATTTGGTTGACGTTCGGCCTTGGAGACGTTCTTCCAGAGAAACTGCAGTTTGAAATCTGTCTGAATGAGGTGGGTTTGTGTCGTCGCTTGTCCGCCGGGATTCGCAGACGGGTTGCCGCTCATGGAAGCCGGGTCATAGATCCCGCCTTGAGGAGCACCCTCCATCATCCCCTCGGACCCCATCATCGGAGAGGATCCTTCACTGCCTGGATAACCGCCGCCGGGCAGACCTGTTTGGGGAGGGGCATTCAAGACATTCATGCGAGGCTGACGACGCTCACGATCTCGTTTGGCAATCACGACGTCGCTTTTCTTCGAGGAAATCAACGTTGCGTAAGAAATCCCCATCTGACGGACGGGGAGGACATTGCCCATCTCGTCTTTGATCGTCCATTGACGGAGATTCTTCAGGATCGTGTTTTCCAGATAGTTGGCTCCCTGCATTTCCGGATCTTCGGGAATGTGGTGGTAATGGGTCCCAACGATCGTGACGAGATAGCCTTTGCCTTCGGGAGGCGTTTCTTTCTCGCCATCGAGTAGGTAGATCTTCTGAGGAGGCAGAAGTGTTTCGTACCACTCGGCCAGATTCGGCTTCAATTCAGTCGCAATCAGATCGACATAGAGTCGATTCTGCTTCGAGAGGTCAGTTTCGTCCCGCTGCTCGGCAACATCACGCGGGAAGCATTCTGTCAGGGCTTTATAGAACTCCAGCCAGGTATCATCTTTAATACCAGCAACATAACTGAGGCTGGCATCACGAAGTCCCTGGTACTCGGAAACCTTGCCTTCGTAGTCCCGAGTGTAGCCCGAAGTCATGTCGGCATATTTTTTGGATTCATCAACCGCCGATTTAAACTCTGGCGAGGCGACTGCGCTGTAGGTGCTGGCGTAGCCCACGGCTGATAATGACAGACCTGCGAGGAGTCCGGCAGCTGCCACCACGGCCCATGGTTTTTTCTGGCGGACCAGACGCTCGTTGGCGATTTCTGGTGGCAGCAAAGTCGTGCGAATGCTGGTCTTTTTCAGCTGCTGGATCGCCAGACCATAGGGGACGATGAACGTCGAGATGTTCTCTTTGAACAAAGGAGCATTGATGACGCTATCGCCGACCAGACGGCTGAATTTATCGACGCGTTCCACAGGATAGCTCTGCAGGTGCTGCTCGAGGTACTTCTGCAGACCGGACATGTTGAAGGCACCACCGACGCCGATGACCTTGACGATCTTCGATTCGCGGTTCGCACCGGCGAAGAAGTTGATCGACTTCTGAACTTCGGCAGCATACTCGGTAAAGACGCCCTTCATTGCCTGGAAGACAGCCCGTGGATCTGGCGAGCGGGTCGCGTTGATCTTGAGGTGCTCGGCTTTGGCGAAGGTCAGTTTCATTTCCTTTGTCAGGGCACGAGTGAAGTGGTTACCGCCCATCGGAATGTTGCGGGTCCAAATCTTGTAACCGTTGGTCACGATCAGCGTCGTGCTGTCGGTCCCCATGTCCATGATGAGGATGTTCTCATTGGTTGGATTGGCGTCGGCTTTGGGATCGAGCTTGAGCACATCGAAGTAAAGGAAGTTGAACAGGGCCAAAGGAGCAATCTGGATCAGTTCAACTTCGATCTTCTTTTCCAGAAACGGACGCAGGTTCTTCATGACCTGATCGCGTTTCATGGCAAACAGGCCGATTTCTGCTTCGAGGGTGAACGTCCCCTCTGTCGTGCCAGTACCGACGGGTTGGAAGTCCCAGATGACTTCTTCGAGTGGGAAAGGAATCTGCTGGCGGGCTTCGTACTTGACGATTTCCGCGATCCGACTCGACTCGACGGGAGGCAGTTTGATGAATCGCGACAGAGCATTGGCGCCTGGGAGTGAAATGGCGACCATCTCATTTTCAATTTTGTTGCGCGATGTAAAGGTCTTCATCGCATCCCGGATGAGTTCATCGGGAATGGCGTCTGGTTGGTTCAGAATCTTGGGGTGCGCAATGTAATCGAAGTTGGTCGCGATCAGTTCGTCGCTATCGCGGTCACGTTCGACGCGAATTGCTTTCAAACCGGCTTGGCCAATTTCGATACCCCAAACTGCGTTTTGATCCGCCACGGCAGAAACTCCATGAGAAACAAGATGTCTGTCTTATTAATAAAGACGACAAGAGATGCTGAATTGTTGGACGTGACACTTTAAGGATACCGTTTCAACGCAGAAAAGTGTGCCATAAAACAACACAAAATTCGCGGGAAACGCCAGCTCAAGACAGCCAGACCTCATGAGCAACATGAAGCTGGGCGGCGATCGTCACGTGGTTCTCTGATAACAATGCAACGAATGACAATGCAACGAAACTGCAGATCGCCGAGCGCGAGATGCAATCGCGTAACATGGAACCAGACGAGGTTGGAAAGCCAGGATCAGAAAACTGATCCAGTCAGACGGGATGTGAGAGACCGGATTATCCGTGCGCGTCCTGCTGATCGCGAAAAAAATAAGAATGATGACAGGACAGAGGGCAAGGATCATGTCAGACGGGTACTCACAGGATCGAAATGAAATGATATGACGTGTATAGTCATTTTCATGGGTCGACGCCGTAAAGACAATACGAAACACGACTTTCCCATAAAAATTCCAGTCAATGTCAGGTCATTCGGAATTCTAACAGCAGTTCGCCAGCGTTCATTTGTTGGAGTCACGGACCTGAGAGAATTCAGGTGATCTGTTGGGGATCTACGGATTAGACCGGTGACCCAACACAGGTCTTACCACGCATTTTCAAACACACCGTCGTCAGAATCTGCACGACCAGACATTGAGACGTTCTGCCTTGCGGACATTGACGGAAACGTCAAAACCCATCGTCAACTCGGGCATGAAAAACCTTCAGAAAGCATCCAACCGGCATGACGTCACCGTCCCGTTATCGCATCGTGATGGTCGATTCCGATCTGGCCAAGCCATTCAAGCAGGCCCGAGAGAAGGAATTGCTTCCGATTCTGCTGACATTTCGTCACGCATTTCACCCGCTGCTGGTCAAACGCTTCGGCGTACCGGAAGTCCTGTCGCTGGACAGGATGAGCGAGACAAACCTGCCATTGGGGGATGAGCCCTCGCTGGTGATCATGCCTTCGACTGCGATCGATAGCTATCAGAGCAAACTAAAGCGACTGCAGCTTCCTGATAACAGCCTCATCCTGTTGGTGGACGGGGAGGGGATCAGCAGCGGCTCAGACGAAGGATTGAAGGGGGAATTGGCGGAATTCGAGACCGCCAATGGCGAAGACCTTGGGCTGTTTCGTGCCCTCGGGACGAACTACCTGCTGTTTCGTTTGCTAGCCACCTTTTCCTATCACGAGGATTGCTACAGCCTGGAGGCGTTTGACCGACTTCTTCTGGAGACTTCGACAGCGGTCCTGACAGGAGATCGGGACGAGGTCCGCAAATTGTGGGAACGAACCGTTCATGCGCTGTTAGAAGCAAGACGGACCTTTTACTTCCGCGATCCGATTCTGCTGCAGTTGAATCTGGTGCCTCGTGCAGCCTCGTTTGAAGATGTACGAAAGATTCTGGAGCAGCTTCGAGCCGATCGTCCGGAAGGTGAGCCCATTACGTTAATGCTCGGAGAGAACAATTCGCTGGAAGACGGAATAACGACAGCGGAGGACTTGGCAGGAGTTCGAGAGCTTTTGCAGGAACTGGCTTCCCGGCATCCCCTCTCCCTCATCTATGGGTTCTCGGATCTGCCCCATCCGTCCTTATTGCCGACGGCGGATCTTCTGGAGCGATTTCGGCATAAAAAGCAGGCTTTGAAACTGCCGGATAATACGCTGCATCACTCCTACGGAACCTACCAGCATTCACTGACGTCGCTACTGCCGATGTATCTGAAGCGGTTCGGGTTCTCCTCGGCGTTGCATGTGCCATTTGAAGATGCTGAGCTTCCGAAGTCACATTCAGCGTCTGGAATGTGGGAAGGTCACGATGGATCGCAGATAACGGCTGTTTTCAGCAAACCAATTCCTGTCGACCGATTGACGTCGATCCTGCCGCTGATGGAATCGCTGGCGGAAACGATGAACTATCACTATCACAGCTCAGCCGTTCTCGGCTGCTGGGGAACGACGACACACTGGTGGTGGCAGGACCTGGTGACGGTGACGAGGGTGCAACCATTGTTCGGGGCATTAAACTCACTGCCTGCATGGATTGAATTCCAGGCGGACGGGGATGCGGATCGGTATTATCATCCGGGAGTCTCAAGTTATCAGGCACAGACGCTGCAGAAGATGGTCGCGAGGTCGGTTGCTGATCCCGTGACCTCAATCGCGAAGACATTTGTGGACCGGGCCGCGCAGTCGCAGGCGGAGATTCTGCGGACGGTTTGTTTGTGCCTGAATGGCGAGTGGAATGAAGTCGACTCGGACTCATTGCCTAAGTTGTTGACGTCAGGAAATGGCATTCAGAAAGCCGGGTACCTGGCAGTCAATCTTTCGACCATGCCCCAGCGACTCCGTCGGGTGAGCGTTCACGAGCAAGCAGCACGCTGGCTGGAGACGCCCGTCAGTGTGCCTGCATTCGGATATGCGTTTGTTGCGGAGAGTGACACGCGAGCGGAAAGCGAATTGATCGCCCAGCGGGAAGCGAAACCGGCTCCGTCGTTCTGGTCGAAGCTTTCCTCAGTCGTGTCGTCGGGACATGAAGCCTTGCAGGTGATGCCCAAAGACCACCAGTTTACGAATGGATTGCTGACGGTGACGATCAATCCTCGCAGCGGGGGGATTCGAGAGATTCGCAATCTGCAGTCGAAACAACGGAGTTTTCTGGTCAATCACTTCAGTCAGCAGATCGCGTATTGCTTTCCGTTTGAAAAGTCGATTGACGCCAAGCTAGTCGAACTCGGATTGGGCGGCGGGCAGTCAACCACACGCTATTCGATCATGATCGCCGACGAAGTCAAAATCGAGCAAGTCGGCAATAAAGCAGTCATCGCAACGACGACTGGCTGGCTGCTTGATCCATCCAATCAGGAGAAGATCTGCAAGTTTCATCAGACGACCAGACTCGCTGCGGGCTCACGTGTGCTTGATATCGAGATCTCGCTGGAGCCGACGATACTTCCTCAGAGGGATCCATGGTCGAACTTTTACGCAGCGCGGTTTGCCTGGCGCAATCAGTCTGCATCGGTGACCGGCTCGTTACATGATGCAAAGTTCTCGATCGAGAACGGCAGAGTCGAGTCGACGGGTGCAATCGAAGTCGCGACAGAGTTTGAACGGGTCGCGATTCTCAACCACGGCCGAGCGTATTATCGCAATGAAGATTACACGCGTCTGGATGCCATTCTCATCACGAACTGGGAATCTGCTCGCACATTTTCGCTGCAGCTTAGTTTTGATGATGTGATTCCACAGGCGACTCGAGAGCAGCAGTTGGCTCCGATGCAGGTTTCGCAGGTTGAAAAGATGCCTGTTTCGAATTTGCAGGGATGGTTCTTCCATCTGTCCCATCCGCAGATTCAGGTGGCGGACTGGATCGTCTGTGATAATGATGCAGAGTCGGTCAGCGTCGTCGCCACCTTCGCAGAGACGACCGGAGCAATGGTGCGCGGGACGCTGACGAGTTGCTTTTCGGTCCTGGAAGCAGCCATCATGGATGAGAAGGGAATCCAAACGCATCGTTTGGAAGTCCGTGGAGGTGAAGCGATCCCGATCGAGCTACAAGGGTACGAGATTGCCGTGATTCGCATGGTGTTGAGACGCAAGACTGTCCGTTCAAAATAGCCAGAGGCCATGTCGACGATTTTTGTGAAACGATATCGGATGACGCTATCGCTGTCGGAACCGCCGCAGCCTGCTCCGCCATTGCCGGATGGTTATATCTGGATGGAGTGGTCTCGTAGCCTGATGACCTTGCACAGCGAGACGAAGCATCGTGCGTTCCAGGAGGAATTTGACAGCTTGATCTTTCCTGCCCTGGGAAAATACACGGGCTGCCTTCAGTTGATGAAAGACATCTCTGCCAAGCACACGTTCATTGCAGATGCGACTTGGCTACTGGCGTATCAGGGACAAACGGAGATCGAATATTGCGGGACGATCCAAGGCCTGGGACACACGCCTCAGGTGGGGTCGATTCAGAATGTCGGGATCACGCCAGCACACAGGCATCGCGGGTTGGGAAAGATCCTGGTGCTCAAGTCGATCGAGGGGTTTCGCAAGTTTGGGTTTAAGTCGGTGTTTTTAGAGGTGACCGCTGATAATCACAAAGCAGTGACGTTGTACGAATCCATCGGCTTCAAGGTGACACGCACGATGTTCCGGACAATCGATTTTCACGGGAGACTGCCACAGTTGTTGGTTGAAGACGATTGAAGTTCGGCCAGACATTTCGATGTTGATGAAAGTCCAATTGGTGCGGTTCGAAGACTCACGAGCACCCTACTCAGGCAGAGCAACGGGAGCAGGTTGATTTTCGCGTGGCGGTTTGGGGCCCGCGTATTGGTAGTAGGTGCAGGGGATCGGGCCGTTGTAGAGCTTGCGTCTGCGGTCGGCGGGTTTGCCGTAATAGGTTTCGAAATCTTCCAACGCGGAGATGACGTAGATCGACCAGGTTTCGAGTTCGCGAAGTTTTTTGCCCATGATCTGGGTCAGATCCTGAACCTGCTCGACTTCGCTGAGACGCTCGCCATACGGTGGGTTTGTGATGACGCAGCCGAATTTCTTCTGCGTGCTGAAGTCTTCAAAGCGTCGCTGCTGGATGTGGACGAGGTCGGACATGCCGGCCTGTTGGAGGTGATAGAGTGAGAGCCTGATGGCTTCTGGATCTTCGTCGTAACCGGCGATCAACCCTTTCTCCGTGATGGGTTCGATCTTGGAACCGGCGGATTGGCGGGCATCGAGCCACTCTTTCTTCTCGATCCACGGCCAGGCTTCTGCGGCGAACTCGCGGTTCAGCCCGGGAGCCTGATTGCGGGCGATCATGGCGGCTTCGATGAGGATCGTGCCGCTGCCACAGAAGGGGTCGACCAGGAGGCGGTCCTTGTTCCAGTAGCTGAGCTGAATGAGGGCCGCTGCGAGGGTTTCACGTAATGGGGCTTCGCCGACGAGTTTGCGGTAGCCGCGTTTGTGAAGTCCAGCGCCACAGGTGTTGAGGCCGAGGGTGACCTGGTCTTTGTCGATGACGCATTCAATGGCACAAACGGCGCCGGTTTCAGGGAACTGCGTCATGTTGTAGGCCTGAGAGAGGCGCTCAACGATAGCTTTTTTGACGATCTTTTGCGTGTTGGGAACGCTGTTGATCTGAGATTTGTTGAGCTTGACGTTGACGGGAAATTTCGACGTCTTGGTGATCCAGCGCTCCCAGCGCATCGTCTTGATCCAGTCGAACAGATCGTCGAAGTCTCTGGCCTGGAAGGTATCGATCTGCAGCGTGATGCGATCGGCGCAACGCAGCCAGAGGTGAGCATCGATCATGCCGCGAATATCAGTGTCCCAGGTGAGTTTACCGTTTTCGGAGATGACATTTTCGACTCCCAGCCCCTTGAGTTCGCGCGCGACGACGGCTTCGAGACCAAAGGCAGTATGGGCCTGGAGGGTGAGTTGCATGGGGGTGTCGCTGCTTCTGTCTAATTAAATAATAAGTAGAGCGTAGCCTATCTGATCGGCCCTTGAGAGCAAGTTTGGAGGAATAAGATTGTCACACAATTAGAACGAGAGCATAATTGGGGGTGTCCAGTTGAATCTGCTTTGCGAGAAATGAGATATGAGTTCTGTCCTTGAAAAACAAAATTTCGAGACAATGGTCGTTCGCTCTCCGATGCGTAAGTTCACACACGAAGACTACGAGCGAATGTGTCGCGACGGCTATTTTCATCCTGATGAACGCACGGAACTGATTCACGGAGAGATTCGAATCATGCTCGCAATAGGAGCCGCACATATCTTTGCGACATCGGAGCTGAACTTTCTGCTGGAGTCTCAACTGCCTCGAGATAGATTTGGAGTCTTTTCGCAATCAACATTGAGAATCGAGAAGAGCTCTCCCGATCCTGATATCTATGTCACCAAAGGCTCAAAGCGCAACTTCGAGAAGAATCTAGCAAACTCAAAAAACGTCTGCCTGATCATCGAGGTTGCTGATTCTTCTCTGGCTTTTGATCGCGGTGAAAAGCTGGCGCTGTACGCGGCAGCAGCAATTCCGGTTTACTGGATTGTCAATCTCGTGGATCGACAGGTTGAAGTTTATACCGAACCGACAGGAGATTTGACGTCTGCAAGCCGCTATGCCACACGTCAAATCTATAAAGACGGGCAGTCAGTCACGTTCGAAAACGAAGGTAGTTCGGCGGTCATTAAAGTCGATGATATTTTAGTGAGACTTGGGTAGTTTGAGCGAAGTACGCCGACAGGAATGTCTATGCGACGTTACTCTCACCCATGAGTCATCACCGCCCAATCGATTGCCCAGATCCAGATCGCCTTGAACTTGCCCCGTGCAGCTTAATCGATGCTCTGCCGAGGACCTCTTCCAGTTGCTGCTGCAGGTCAGGGTTGCAGGAGACGTTCATCGTGCCGGGAGTCGCGAGAGTGAGGCGGTAGCGGTCCTCGGGCTGGGCATCGTCGTAGGAGTCGACGAAGACGATGACCGAGGTTTTGCCGGGGTGGCTCTTGAGGATCTTACGAACCTTCTGAACGTCGGCACTGGTGTGAACGCCTTTGGCGATGCGGATTGAAAGGTGCTGGGTGAAGTCTTTGCGGGCCTGATCAATCGTCATCATCTTATTGACGATGATGTTGGGCTCGTTGCGCTTGTTATCGACACGCCCCAGAATGATGCGGATGGCGTCGGCCTCCAGCAGAGGTTCGTAGTCGGCGAACTGATCTGACCACATGATGCAGCGAATGACACCCGTGCCGTCTTCGAAATCGAAGTTCGCATACCGGCTGTTGCCGTTGCGGCTTGGTTTCTTCGACATCACCTTCTTAATCGAAGAGACCATACCACCCAAGACCACTTCGGCACCGTCGTC
>SXPC01000056.1 GCA_005778225.1 Planctomyces sp.
ATCGAACAGCAGGTCAACGGCGTCGAAAACATGATCTACATGTCTTCGAACTCGGCCAACGACGGGTCATACAGCCTCACCGTCACCTTCAAGCCGGGGACCGATTTGAACTTCGCCCAGGTGCTGGTTCAGAACCGGGTCAATCTCGCCATGCCGCTCTTGCCGGATGTCGTCCGTCAGTCGGGGGTGACCACGCGCAAGCGTAACCCTGACATGCTGATGATCATCAACCTGTATTCGCCCAATGACGAGTACGATCAGCTGTATCTGAGTAACTATGCCTCGATCAATCTGCGTGAGGAAATCGCGCGGATTCCCGGGGTCGGCGATACGGCGTTGATGGGGAACCTGCAGTACAGCATGCGAATCTGGGTCGATCCTGATCGTTTGACCTCCATGGGAATGACGGCCGGGGATGTGCTGTCAGCAATCAGAGAGCAGAATGAGCAGTTCGCAGCAGGACGAATCGGACAGTCACCGGTTCCGAGCGAGCAGGTTTTCGAACTCCCGCTGCACGTCGTAGGCCGACTCTCGACACCGGAAGAATTTGCCGAAATCGTGATCCGACGAACGGACGATGGGCGAAAGGTTCGCATCAAGGATATCGGCCGTGTGGAAATGGCGGCCAGAAGCGTCGATTCGTCTGATCGTCTCGACGGTAAGCCGACTGCCAGCCTGGGAGTTTATCAGCTTTCCGACGCCAACGCGCTCACCGTTGCTGATCGTGTTCGAGCAAAGATGGATGAACTGGCCGAAGACTTTCCTCCGGGTGTTGCGTACGAATTTCGAAACGATATGACGCCATTCATTCGGGAGTCCGTGCAGGGAGTCGTCAATACCCTGCTCGAGGCGGTTCTTCTGGTCGCGATCGTCGTTCTGTTGTTTCTGCAGAGCTGGCGTGCGGCAGTCATTCCGCTGGCAGCAGTACCGGTCGCGATCATTGGTACCTTTGCGATGATGGCCTGCCTGGGATTCACCATCAATACACTGACTCTCTTCGGACTGGTCCTGGCGATTGGGATTGTCGTCGATGATGCGATCGTCGTCGTGGAAGCCGTGCAGCATAAAATCGATCTAGGCCTCCTACCAAGAGAAGCCACTCGCGAGGCGATGAGAGAAGTCAGCGGCCCCGTCATCGCGACCGGGCTGGTGCTCGTCGCGGTGTTTGTGCCCTGTGCATTTCTGGGTGGGATTACAGGTCTGTTCTTCCGTCAATTCGGGGTGACGATCGCGGTCTCGACGGCGCTGTCTGCATTGAACTCGCTGACATTGAGCCCTGCTTTGTGTGCGATCCTGCTCAGGCCGAATGGCGAGAAACGTGACTGGATCGAAAGGATCATTCAGGCGCTGTTTGGTTGGATGTTTCGCCTCTTCAACATCGGAGTTGCCAAGACTACGAGTATCTACACGCGATCCGTCGGGTTTTCTCTGCGCGTCGTGCCGTTGGTCCTGCTGGTGTATGCTGGTTTGCTCGGACTGACCTGGTGGGGCTTCAACGTCCTTCCAACCGGCTACATCCCCAGTCAGGATCAGGGCAGGTTGCTGTGCTCGATTCAACTCCCGGATGCAGCCTCCTTCGAACGAACCGAAGCAGTCATGAATGAGGTGGCCGAACTGGCCAGGCAGCAACCGGGAGTCGCGAATACCGTCGCCCTCACAGGACGCGCCTTTGCCCTCGGCGCCAACGGCTCAAACTACGGCACATTGATCATCACGCTGAATCCGATTAACGAACGCAAAGGCCGTGGGCTATCCGCTTTCGAGATCGTCGGCAGTCTTAAGAAACTGTTCGCAGTCCAGGTACCAGATGCACAGGTCAACGTCATGTCCCCATCCGCAGTCCCCGGACTCGGCTCGAGCGGGGGCTTCAAGGTCATGGTCGAAGATCGCAGTGGCGAGAACGACATTCTCAAACTGCAGCAGTACATGCAACAATTGATCACCGAGGGAAAGAAAGATCCTCGCATCGCCAACCTGATGTCATCTTTCCGCGCCGATGCCCCGCAGTTATTCGTCGACGTGAACCGCGAACAATGCCAGACGATGAACGTCGATCTCGCAGATGTTTTCGAAGCGCAACAGACGTTTCTCGGTTCACGTTATGTCAACGACTTCAACTTGTTCGGTCGTACCTGGCAGGTCATTCTCCAGGCGGAAGGCCCGTACCGCAATACTATCGAAGCCGCCAAGCGGATTCGCGTTCGCAATGCCTCTGGCGGAATGGTTCCTCTGGGAACGCTCCTCAACATTCGAGAGATCTCAGGACCACTGGTCCTCACTCGTTACAACATGCACCCGGCTGCTGCGATCATGGGATCGACACCCGCGAACGTCAGTTCGGGAGACGGAATTAAAGCCATCGATGAACTCGCTGCCCGCATCTTCCCAGCCGGAATCACGCACGAATGGACCGAGATCAATTACATCCAGATCGATGCTGCCAAGAACATCTGGAACCAGCTGATCTTTCCGTTGTCCGTTCTGTTCGTCTTTCTCGTTCTCGCTGCTCAGTACGAAAGCTGGGCATTGCCGATGGCTGTCATTCCGATCGTCCCGCTGTGCGTCCTCAGTTCGCTCGCCGGCGTGGCGATGGCGAAGTCTGACATCAACGTCTTCACTCAGATCGGATTCGTCGTGCTGATCGGCTTGGCGTGTAAAAATGCGGTCCTGATCGTCGAGTATGCACGGTTTTTGCGACTGGATGGAATGACTCCCCGCGATGCCGTCATCGAGGCCTGTCGCCTCCGTCTGCGCCCGATCGCCATGACATCGATCGCGTTTATTCTCGGCGTCATGCCGCTCGTGTTCGCAACGGGGGCAGGAGCAGAAATGCGACGTGCCCTCGGAACAGCGGTCTTCGCAGGCATGATCGGCGTGACGATCTTCGGACTCATGTTGACGCCAGTCTTCTTTGTGATGATCGAGAGCATCGCGGAGAGCAAACTGTTTCATGTGGCCTGGATTCAGCGACTCAGTCGATTCCTGATTGATCTGATCAGCCTGCGTCCCGTCCGTCAGGCGGCACGACGATCGGTAGTTACCAATCAAGCTCGCTCCCATCAGTCTTCGATTCCTGCTTCAACAGCCGCAGAAGACAAGACTCCGGTCACGTCTTCTGTCGCTCGCACCCGCCCCGCGACTCCTGCCCAACACTCCGAGGTGGCGCCGTAATGTCTCACTTCTTCATCGGTCGTCCGATCTTTGCTGCCGTCCTGTCGATTGCGATCGTCCTGACCGGCGCGATTGCGCTCTCCACACTGCCCGTCGCGCAGTATCCCGAGATCGCGCCGCCGACGGTCGAAGTCTCTGCTGTTTATCCCGGTGCCAACTCGCGCGTCGTCGCCGATACGGTCGCCTCG
>SXPC01000057.1 GCA_005778225.1 Planctomyces sp.
GATCAGCGGCGAGACGACGATCGCGGTGCCTGGCATGAGCAGGGCCGGAAGTTGATAGCAGATCGATTTCCCCGCACCGGTTGCGAGGACGAACAGAGAATCCTGCTTATTGAGAACTGCGCTGACTGCTTCCGCCTGGAGAGGACGAAAGGAATCGTAGCCCCAGTATTTCTGGAGCTGCTGATAGGCTTTCTTGGGAAGTGTCGGGCTGGGCATGCGTGGGGGAGTGTTTCGTTAGGCGGTCAGGAGCTCTTTGGAAGACTTAACAGAAGAGGAGAAAGTGAACCACGGATAAACACAGATGGACACAGATAAGAGAGGATGAAGAGATGTTTTATCGAGTCATGACTGATTTGAACTGCGGATCATTCTCTTGTTCCTATCCGTGTTTCTTCGTGTTTATCCGTGGTTTGCTTTCTTGCAGCTAGAGCAATGATTTAAGTAGAGAGTTTCGAGAGGAGTGATTTGGTTTTGCGTTTCCAGACGCCGTGTTTGTGGGAAAAGGATGTCGGGCTGGCCTGGAAATCGACGAGGGTGTGTTTTAACAGGGAGATGGCTTCGTCTTTCTGGCCTCGCTCTGCTTTTAGCTCAGCGAGGCGGTAACATGCCTCGGGTTGTCGCCAGCGGGCGATGTGTTTTTCGAGATGAGCCAGTGCAGCATCATTGTCCTTTAACTCCTGAAGAAGCCGACCGTAAGCCAGAGAGACATCGCCAAAGCGATACGACGGGTCTTGCTGGAGGACTGCTTCGAGGTGAGGTCGAGCTTCTGTCAGCTTGCCGAGTTCGAGTTCGCATTGGGCTGCTCCCCAGAGTGCCTGCAGGTTGGTGGGCTCTTTCTGAAGTGCGGACTGGTAGGCGTTGAGGGCATCGCTGTAACGCCTCATCGAGAGGAGTTTCTCGGAATACTGGATGAAGTGATAGGCGTTGCCGATCTGGATGGTCGCCATTTCCAGGCGTTCCACTTCCTTGCGGTTGTGAAGAAAACTGAGTGGCGAGGAATCGCTGTGTCGACGATTTGGCAGGTATCGTACGAAGAAGTACAACGGTGCCCCGAAGGGCTGGACGAAGATGATGATCCAGAACCAGAGATTGCGTTCGGGATCGTTCTGGACACAGTCGTAGAGCATCCACAGCAGGAGGCACGCATACAGAATCGATGCGATTCCGCTGCTCCAGACGAAGACGTAATAGTAGATCCAAAAGCCAAGTCCGGGATCAAATGGCTCGACCGGTCCATTCTCTTGAGCAAGCTGAATCAACAACGACAACATGTCCCTCGACCGTTTCAGAATTCGTAACGTAACGTGAGACTGTTCAGGATATCAGAGATCACGCCTCGACGGCAATTGTCTGCTGAGCAGGATCGCAGACTTCTTCGATCAATGGCAGTCTTGATGAAGGACGAGAGAAGACTGGAACGCAGGGGGAACAGAGTTGAGCAGAGGTCGCAGAGCAGGAATGTCGCGCCTACTTTCTCCCCCGCGTACCACGCTTCTCGTTCCAAGGCTATTTTAATGGGGTAGAATTGTAGGTAGGTCGAGGAGTGATGGGAGGGTGTAGGTGGGGGTGACGGGGGTTGTCAGGTTTACGCGGCCGTTCATGAAGAGGGGGAATCTGGTGGTTGAGGATCGGTAGGCTATTTCATTCTCGGTGCTGACGATCCATTCGGGCGCGGTGTGAATGTGCCAGTCGAGGTGGACGGTCTGCATGCCGACTTCCTGGGCGGGGGCGACGTCGTTATCGAGGCGGTCACCGACCATCAGGCAGTTTTCTGCTGGTAAGTCGACCTGCTCCAGAGTCCAACGATAAAGCCCTGCATCGGGTTTGCTGATGCCGACTTCATCGCTGATCGCGATGACATCGAAGAGATCGAGAATGCCGCGTCGCTGTAGGCTGTTTCGTGCTTCGGGTGGTTGATTGGCGATGATGCCGAGGCGATAGGTCTTTTGGAGCGACTGAAGCATTTCGGCGGTTGCGGGCGAGAAGAGGTGGTTTTCGTCAAAGGCGGCCAGCAGTTCTGTGAACAGAGACTTGCGATAGGTCTGAAAGACATCCTCGGTCAGATAAGTCTGAGCGATCTTCTGGTTGATCCACTGCTGACCACGCAGAACCATCGACTCGCGAATCTCCATCAGCTTTGAGAACGACCAGTCTTCGCCCTGCGACATGATTGTCTCATGCAGTCGCAGGTAGGCGAGGAAGTTCTGACGTTCATCGTTGAAGAGAACGTTGCCGATGTCGAAGAAGATGTATTTGATGGGTGGGGTTTTGGGCATGGGTGAAGTGATAGGTTGGTTGAGGGGAAGAACGGTCCGCACAGCGGACCCTACGAGAAGAGGCGCGACCCGATGCGGATGATTGTTGCGCCTTCTTCGATGGCGATGGGGAAGTCGTCGGACATGCCCATCGAGAGTTGAGTGAGTTTCCTGTCATCGTGCAGGATAGTGTTGAGTTCGTCGCGGAGAAGCCTTAGGTTTCGAAATGTTGGGCGTGCTGATTCGATGTCATCGGACTGGGCGGCCATTGTCATCAGGCCTGTGATCTTGAGATGGGGCAATGCGGTTAATGTTGGCCAGGCCTCTGTGAGTTCAACGGGAGAGAAGCCATCTTTGCTGGCTTCACCGGAGAGGTTGATCTCGAGCAGGATTTCGGGCAAGACGCCCGACTTGCCTAAGGCTTCGCTGAGAGCTTCCGCGAGCCGGATTGAGTCGACAGAGTGAATCGCGGAGATATACGGCAGCAGCTGTTTGACTTTATTTCGTTGCAGATGGCCAATCTGGTGCCAGCGGATTTGCGTGCTGAAGTGTTGGGCTCGCGCGATCAATTGCTGGGGACGGCTTTCACCAAATTCCTTGAAGCCGAGGTCGATCAAGGCCTGGATCTGAGCGTGCTCAACGTACTTCGTGACAGGCAGCAAGCGGACCGTCTGAGGATCACGGTTCGCGCGATCACAGGCGCGAACCATGGCTTCTCGAACCAGCGAAACATTCTCGGCAATACTCGGCATGGATGACTGTCAGGCAGAAAGGCGGGCGGACAATTTGTAACGACCTGTTTATTCTAGGCGATCCCGTCAAGTCGCGGGAGCGTAACGCGTCAGATGGAGAGCTGATAAGCAGAACGCGCTGTCTGGCAGAAGATTGACTCTTGTTCTGTGGGCGATAGCTGTGATGCCAATTGCTGGACTGTGTTCAGCCAGGTTGCGTAGTCTGTTCGCAGGAGTGCAACGGGCCAGTCACTGCCGAACATGAGGCGTTGGGGGCCAAATGCTTCGAGTGCAGTTTCCCAGTAGGGACGGAGTGTTTCGATGGTCCATTGGGGCGTTGTGACTTCCGTCGCGAGTGCGGAGAACTTGCAGGTGATGTTGTCCCGGCGAGCGAGTTCGCGAAAATTCTTCGCCCAAGCCTCATCGAATCGAGAGGGATCGATCACCGGCTTAGCGATGTGATCGAGGACGAATCGTTGCTGAGGATGTCGATCGACAAAGCGAATCGTCATCGGCAGTTGATGGCCGAAGATCAGAATGTCGTATGCAAGATTGAATTCATCCAGCAGCGAGACACCGTGATTGAAGTTCGGTCGATCAAAGAACTCTGGATCTGGTTCATCCTGCACGACATGACGCAGTGATTTCAGCGCGGTTTGTGATGAGAATCGTTCGAGGTGGCTGCGAATATTGTCTGCGGCCAGTGGCAGCCAGCCAACAATCCCTGCAATTGTCCTGGATTGTTGGGAAAGGCCGAGTAACCATTCCGTTTCCCAGATTGTCTGTCGAGCCTGTACGACGACGGTGTGCGAGACTCCCAGCGGCCTGGTTACCTGATCGAGTTCCTGTATGAGATAATCATGACGAAGCACGGCTTTCTCATCGCCGTCCATCCAGGGATAATCGGAGTGACTGTATTGCCAAAGATGATGATGAGCGTCGATGATCATCGTGAAGGAATCGATCTATTTAGAAACTAAGGCAGCGTGATCATGGTCTTCACGGAATGAATCTCCGGGGCGAGCAGTGATTCGAATTCACCCGGTACGTCAGCAAAAGCCATGCGTCGAGTGACCCAGGGCGTTGTATCGATCTTGCCCTCGGCGATCAGATTGATGATGCGAGGGAAGTCACGCGAAGGGGCATTGCGACTGCCGAGGATCGAGAGTTCGCGTCGATGGAGGAAGGGGGCTTGTGGGAACGAAAGGTCGCTTTGCGTGATGCCGACATAGACCAGGCGTCCTGCGAAGGCGCAGAAGGCCATCGAGCGAATCATCGAGACATTGTGTCCGGTGGCATCGACGACGAGATCGGCGAGTTGGCCATTGGTCATCTCGGACAGCTTCTCGAAGTCTGTATCGTCGCCTGCAATCTGCAGCGTATCGGGAATGCCCATCGTCTCGCGGACAAACGCCAGTCGGTGTGGATTGAGATCTGCGACGATAACCCGGCTTCCTGCCAGTCTTGCAAACTCAATGGCGGACAATCCGATTGGCCCTGCGCCGACGATGAGGATGTTCTCTCCTGGTTTAGCAGCACCGCGATCGACAGCATGGCAGCCGATGGCGAGTGTCTCGACGAGGGCGCACTGTTCGCTGGTCAGTGCGTTGGCGGGGTGGCATTTTCGAGCGGGGAGGATGATGTAATCCGTCAGTCCGCCATCACACATGACGCCCAGCGTCTGGTTCTGCTCGCAGCAGTTGGTGAAACCACGCTTGCAGGCGTAGCATTTCTGACAATTGAGATAGGGCTCTATCGAGCAACGATCGCCTGGCTTGACGTTCGTGACCCCTTCGCCGACTGAGACGACTTCGACGCCGAGTTCATGACCGGGGATTCGGGGATAGGAGAAGAACGGCATCTTGCCGAGGTAGCCTCCAATATCAGTCCCGCAGACGCCGACCGTCAGGATACGAAGCAGCGCCTCACCTGGCTTTGGTGCCTTGGGCTCGGGGACATCGATCATGCGCCAATGACGAGGGGATTCGAGTTGAAGTGCCTGCATGAGTGAGCGTCGATTTTTTGATAGGAGTGGTAGTGAGGCTCAGTTATTTTCCGGGAGACCTTCTTTATGGCCGATGTTCAGAACCGGCTGGAAGATCTTCGTGACGTCTGCCAGTAACTGTTGATCGAGTGGCTTCTCCAGCCAGCTGGACCATTTGCGGATGTTGTCCGGGTTGGCGCTGCCGGCGATGGTTGTTGTGATATCTGGATGAGAACAGGAGAACTGTAACGCCAGCTGGGCGATGTCGACACCTTGTTGCTCGCAGAACTTCGCTGCGTCGCGTGCTGCCTGCTTGACGTCTTCGGGTTCTTTCAGCCAGGCGGGCAGGGGGGCATTTGTCAGGAGGCGGGCAGAGAACGGACCGGCGTTCATGGCGCCGACGCCCTTCTCCTTCAGATAAGGGACCGTTTCTTCTGCGAAGCGTCGGTTCTGAAGGGTGTATTGGTTGTAACTCAGGACACAGTCGAGCGACGTCTGCTCCAGGATGAAGCGGAAGATCTTCTGAGGGTAACCGCTGACGCCGATGTAGCGGACTTTTCCTTGCTGCTGAATCTTGCGAAGCGCGGGGATCGTCTCGTCGACGATCTGTTGCATGGGCACAAACTCGATGTCATGACACAGCATGATGTCGATGTGGTCGGTCCCGAGGCGATGCAGGCTGACGTCGACTGATTCTGCGACTCGCTTTGCAGAGAAGTCGAAGTGCGGCAGATCATATCGACCAAGCTTCGTGCAGAGCGTGTACGAATCACGAGGCACATCCCGCAGCGCGATGCCCAGGAGCACTTCGCTCATCCCGCGACCGTAGAACGGCGAGGTGTCGATGAAATTGATTCCCAGATCCAATGCAACTTTCACAGCATCAATCGCCTCATCCAATTTGACGGCCCGGAACTCTTGCCCCAGGGAGGAGGCGCCAAAGGAGAGAATCGGCAGATGCAGGTCGGTCTTACCAAGCTTTCGAGTCGGGATCATGGTGCACTCTCGGTTGTTGGCTTCTGAGGTTTGCCAATCACACAAATTAGAACGTACGACAGCCCATCGTCAGGAGAAGGTTCGCCCAGGGGCGTTGGTCGGCTGTCTGGATTGTCAGAATGTGATCCGCGGAATCGACCGTCTCGTAAAATTCCCATTTCAGAATGGGGGTCAGTTCCAGATCGAGTGAGGAATCTTCGATGATATTGCGGTAGTCCCCCCAGGCGGCGGGTTCGCCTTCATGGGCATAGGGGTCATCATCGGGAATATCCATGGTCGCGATGTCGTCGATAGGGACGGTCGCGAGCAAGGCGCGTAAGACGTGTGAGACCGTGGGAATGCCAGGACTCAACTGGAGGCTGACAACTTCGGCATTCGGGCCGCGTTTGTTCCACGTCGGGTAGTTGCCGTCGGCGATGAGGATCTTGGAGTGATGGCCACCCTGGGCCAGGATGCTGAGAATCTCGGGGTGGAGCAGGGGAATCTTGAGCATGAAATCCAGACTTAATGGTGATTACAAAATCAATACCGAGATCATAGCAGACGTTAGCGGGAGACAGCCAGTTGGAAGGCCTTGATTGTCTGCTCGGCTGCAGTTTGTGTATCGGGGAGTGGAAGGACTTCTGCAGAAAGGTAACCGTGATAGCCAACCTGTTTGAGGACGTCGATGATCGGATGGATGGGAGTGTGACCGAAGCCGATGGCGCGTCGGTTTGAATCGGCGAAATGGATATGCCCGATGTGAGGTGCTGCTTTTCGGATCGATGCGGCGATGTCTTCCTCTTCAATGCTGGCGTGAAACAAGTCACAGAGGATTTTCAGACGTGGGTTATCAAATGTTTCCAGGTATGCCGCTGTCTCTTCCAGGCGGTTGAACAGGTTTGTCTCGTAGCGATTTAATGGCTCATAGAGGAGCATCTGGTCGAGGGCATCGGCCTGTTCGCCGAGTTCGCTTAACGCGGTCGAGAGATAGGCGAGCGCCTGGTTGCGGGAGACGTCCTGATCGAAACGTCCCTGCATCGATCCAATAATCGCAGGGGCATTCAGCCCAGCTGCGAAGGTCATCAGGTCTTCAATGAAGGTCATGGCTCGCTGACGGACGTCTTCATCGCCACTGGTCAGCGTCAGCTTTTCGCGCAGAAATCCCGCCCCTGTGCCGACCGCGGCGACTTTCAATTTGTATTGATCGCAGAGCGCCAGGACATCATCGACAATTAGAGCAGACGGGCTGGGAGGGAAGATCTCGATGGCATCGAAGCCCAGCGCAGAGGCACGCTGAAAGGCGTCTTCCAGTCCTTCGTGAAAGACGAACGGTCCCTGGCGTGCTTCAGCGACCAGCGAAACGGTGACAGCAGACTTGATCATGGTTTTAACTCGGGATGTCAATCAGGCGAACAGCGGCTTCAAATGGCGTTCGTACAGGTTCTCGGTCACATTCCGACCGACCACATCGGCATGAGCGTTGAGGAGATCGGTGTACTCGCTACCTGTCTTGGCGGCGAGCTTGAACGAGACATGCAGCAGCTGACGCAGATGCTTATTGTACAGTGGATCAGACTGGTTGTGACGCAATGCGCGGACCATGTCGTCGCTGGTAAACGAGGCGATCTTCTGACCATCGGGCAGCTGTTTGAAGTCGATATCAATCACGGTTGCGTAGGGAGCGCAAAGTTCCTCGGCCTGCGACAGCGCTTTCAGGTAGATTTTCTTGACGAAATCCAAAGCATCTCCGCCTGCTTCCGAGAGCCCGATCAGTTCTTCCAGCCAGTTGGTCCCCGCGGTCTTTACGTGGATCCCTGCACCGTTTTCTTTCAGCAGTTTATTGATGATTGGATACAACGAAAACTTGTCGCTGCCCGAGTGGACGCTCAGCTTGAGTTCACCCGGCAGTTCATAGTTTGCGACTGCGAACTCGATGACGGCGATGTCTTCGCGGAATTCCTTCTCGAACTGGATCAGATCGCCGACGTAGTCTACGCCCTTGTTGAATCGTCCTGTGAACTTGGGGGCGATCGTCGAGAGAGGCACATGAAGATCGGCCAGCGCGATCAGGATCACCAGCAGTTCCATGGGCGTTTGTGGTTGATCTGTTTCGTCCATCGAGACTTCGACAACGAATGGCTGCAGGTCTTTTCGGACGCGAATATGCTGATAAACCGCCTGGGCTTTCTGACAGGCAGCCAGATACTTGGTCAGGATTTCTCGCAGCTGCGATTCGGTCAGCGTGAAACTGCCAGTGAGCCCCGGCAGTTGAATTGGGTTTGTCAGTTCTGGATGGCGTGCAAGGAAAGCGGTGATGTCGCCGTCATCGGCGCGTTTGCCGATATCGTCGGCGACATCGATGGTGAAGAAGTCGCTTGTCTCGAGAAAGCGGTCGACTGTCGACAGGTTAATGTGGTCAGCATCGACATACCATGAGGCTTTCCAACCTGTCCTGGCTACGGCTGCTTGAGCGGCGGCACGCACGGAAGGGGGTTCTGAGCCGATCATGTTGTGTTCGCGATTGGATTTATTCCAGACCGGAATCACGGCTGCAACCGACGCAATCTGCTCAAAAGCACGCAACTGAGCAGTTGCCTGATGGGCAAAGCGATCACCAACGCCAAACGTGAATTTTTCCAGACGCATGAGTGTTCCCGGTGAGCAGATTCAGGGAAAACTTCATGGTAATTCGTTGATCCGTTTCGTCCACCGTGAATCGACGGAACTGGATGACAAAAGAGACATTTGCCAGTTCCCTGGCGCGGGCAGCGATTATGGCTTCGGCTTCTCGATCTCGTTTTTCTTCTCTTCCGATGGGAGCTTGCCGGCGAGAATGTCTTCGATTTCCTTTCGCAGAACCTGACTGCCGTCTGGGCTGAAACCGACGTGGACATTCTGGAGAACCATGCCGGGGGAGAGGATGACGGTATGAGGAATCCCGGTGACGCGGAATCGATCGGCGATCTCGCCGCTGGTATCCAGGCCGATCATGGGATTCTTCGGGTACTGTTGACCTGCCAGAAACTCTCGAATCTGCTGGGGTGTCTCGCGCAGGTTCATCGCGACGAAGATGACTTTGTCTTTGTCAAACGCATTGGTCGCCTCGATATATCCCGGGAGCGCCCGGACACAGGGACCGCACCACGTCGCCCAGAAATCCAGGACGATGACCTTGTCGGTATGGGCGGAGAGTTTAAAGGGCTGACCATCGACGGTGGCCAGTTCGAAATCATCCATCACACGGCCGACAAGCTGCTTGCCTGGAACATCGTCTGAGTCCTCGGGAATATCCCATTCTGGCTCGGGGGCACGGATGGGGATCCATTCAGAATAGGCACTCTCGCCAGCCTGTCTGGCGGAGTTCCCCAGATAGACGCCGGAAATCAAGCTGACGGGAATTCTGCACTCGCCGAGTAGTGAGGATGTTCCGAGTAAGTAGTCACCCTTCATTCCGGTCGGCTTCATGCTGAGGGCATAACCATGTGTCAGGCGAAGCTGCAGTTCATCGGTGATCGCGCGGGATGTCGAGTGATCAGCTGAGTCGCCAAATGGGATCGCATCTTGATCCACGGAATCTTTTGCGGCGGGCATTGAGACCAGCGGGCTGCCTGACGTTGATTGCTGAGCTATTTTCGCTGGTTCAGCTGACTTGTCTTCTTTCTTGTCGTCTGTCTTCGCTGGGGCTGCGACCGGCTTGGGGAGCCAGATCAAACCAGCTGCGCGTGATTTTTCCAGGCGAAGAGGTTCGAGTTTCGATTCGAAGGAAATTGTGTCGCTGGTCAGTTGATCCAGACGTCCACGCAGGAGGTCGCCATTGGGTGCGAGCAGAACGTGGGTCGGGGGATCATTTCGGTTGAATCGTGGTACGAGCAACGTCTTGCGTCGTGATTCTTCGAGAATGAACTGCTTGATCACTGACCCGCGAATCGATTCGACACGAAACTGGGAGAGAACAACGGGCTTCTGTGCTGGCGCGGGGGTGACAACGCCATTCGAAGAGCGAATGTTTCGATTCGGAGTTCGGGCCAACTGGATCTGAATCGTAAAGGCATTGCCGCGACGGGTCTCACGAGCCAGCGCGACCGTCTTGGTTGGTTGCCCATTGACATAGACGATGGCGGCACCGTCCTGAAAGACACACCGGATATCCGCAGCCATGTCTGGGCAGATTGCAGTCGCGGTTTCCTGTTGATAACGCATTCCGAATTGATTCCGATTGCGCAGCGCAACTTCCTGGACAGTTTCGACGGTGATTCGAGAACCGGTCGTGGTGAAGTGCAATTGGAGACCGTCGTCACCTTTTTTGGTCACTTCACTGGAGAAGAAGTTCACGAGAGCTGTTGCAGGTTGTGCACCCCAGTCGATGCGAAAGCGGATCTCGTCTCCTTTGAGGATCGCGGGATGCCCGGCTGATCCGGTGCTCATGAACGAGACGGTTTGGGTTGCGGGATCGAGTTTCCCGTCGACCATCTTCCACTCTGGATGCGAAAAGCCAGACGTCGCTGCGATCTGAGCAGCGGTGAATTCCAGGGCACGAATCTCAGAGGCTGGCATCGTACCCGATGAGCAGAAAGGACTCTCAAACTGGACCTGCTCCAGATTTCCGGAGGTGACTTTCACGGGAACTATGTCATCGTTCTGCAGGAACAGCACGTCCGGAAACTGCTCGGCATCGAAGGGGAGGGAGTAATCGCGCTCTCCGCGCAGGAATCTCGCATCGCCTGCGGAAGCCAGGGCGGAGGCGTTCAAGCCGCCAATGGGCTTCCACTTAATGGGGAATTGGGTTGCTCCATCAAAGGCCAAGGTTCCTGCCATCGACCCACCCGCGAAATAGACGCGGTCTGGCTGGTCGGCTGTGGCTTCGCCGGGAGGAAAGACCAGTTGGTCTGCTTCGTCGAGTCGGCAGACGAGAGGTTCCGGGGAATGCGACGTCTGGACCTCAATGGTATCGGCTGTTGTACGGTTGACCTTACCCGTCAGGAAAGCACCGTCGTACCAGGAGACCTGTGGTTGTATGACTTTCGAGGGTTCTTCGATCCGCTCGCTGATGACAATCTGATTGATGAATTTCAGCGAATAGTCGACCGTCTTACCTTCGTTCTCCAGATAGAGGACGCCTTTCTCAGCATCGAAGCTCTTGATTGCTCCATATTGGACTGCACCGTCGGCCAGCAGAAAACGCTGCTCGCCGGTCTTGACGGGCTTGGGGAATGTTCCGTCCCAGCCGGAGATGGAAAGCAGGTCGAGGGTCAGATTTCGTTGCAGGTTCTCCAGGAAGATGCCGTGTGGCTGTCCAAGGGGTTGCTTGAAGGTCAGCTCCGCGAGTTTCTGACCGTCGTGAGAGTAGGCGTAAACTTTGCTCTGCTTGCGGTCCAGGAAGAGATGCAGATGCAGGAGTTTCTGGTCAGGCTGGAGTGTCGTGACTTCGACAAAGTCATAGCGCGAGACGAGAACGACGACATCCTCCCATGTCTCCAGTCGAAGATTCTCCGAGGGGCGTCGATCGAATCCCAGTCGGAATGAGGGGAAGGACGAGGACTCCAGTTGAAGCTCGATTTCACACAGTTCTGGCAGACTCACTTTCTGGAAGATCTTGCCCGGCGAATCGGTCTTGATCTTGCCGAGTGTTGTTTCTTTCCAGGGCGAGGGGCGTTCGACGTTCACGGCCTGGCCGTTGATGGTCATGCTGGCGCGGTTGGCTGCCTCGATGGTCACCCAGTCTTTCATACCGCGAGGCCCGTTGTAAATCATGGCGGCGTCGTTGTGACGTCGCAGGTTGTGGATCTCGCTTCTCTTCAGACGGAATTGTCCCAGGCGGGGGCTGGTAAACGTCAGGTACTCTTCTTCGATATTGAGAAGATCTCCGTAGAGAATGTCCTTGTTATGCATCTCGATGCGAAACTGGCCTACGGGCGTGACAGCGGTCGAGCGATGAGGGAACTGCACGCGGCTCAGAACATTCACTTTGACTTGCAGCGGATCGCGAAACGAAGGCGACTTCCACGTCACCGTGTCGGCATCGCCTGCTTCCAGCGTCCCTGTCAGCTGGTCTCCCTGATTCCAGTACAGAGTCGAGTAGGATTGAGCCTGACTGGTGGAAATGAAGACGAAGCCGAGAGTCAATGCGACCATCATGGAGAGGATCGAGTGACATCGGGGAGTGAGAGCAGAAAACGTCATGAAACCAGCCGGTTTTGAAGAAGTCTTGTGGATCGAAGGACGAGGAGGTTTCCTGCTATCGTTCGTAAATCGGAAGGAATCGGTAATTCAGGCCTAACGATAATAGTGACATGGCTGTCCCATAGGTTTGCCCCATGCTGCCGGGGAAGCTCCCATCAGGCTGCTGCATCGTTTTGAGTTCACGGATCAGTTGCGTGTTCCATTTCTGCCAGCTGTCGAAGTCCGCCTGGAAGAGTGCCTGTGCAGCATAGTAACGGTAGTATTCGGGATACGAATTATTGGCCCCCGAATCCATCTGCGAGATGACCCGTCCTTTGACGGCATCGTACTGATCAAGTTCTTTGCGCTTGCTGATCGAATAAACGAGTAACGCGATACATGGCAGGTTCGCTGAACCGCCTGCACCAATGCCGGAGTATCCGACGTCGCCTTGTTTGGTCGTCATGGATTTGAAGTACTCAATGGCATCATCGATGTTCTTGTCTGGAATCTTGATTCCGGCATTGCGGGATGCGAGCAGTCCCATCAGGACGGCGCCGGAAACGGATGTATCGGCGTCGGTTGCCTGTGGAGAGTATCGCCAGGCTTTATAAGGATTGTCCTTCTGAGAAGTCGTTGCGCACTGGACGGCCAGTTCGAGTGCTGCTCCGATCGTGCGTTTGCTTTGAAGCTCTGTCTGAGAGGCGCCGATCCACAGCAACTCTTCATCAAGAACGCCATAAACCTCCGCGAGCGCCAGCATTCCGAATCCGTGGTGGTACATGCTGTGACCGGCCAGATAACCTGTCTTGCTGTCCTGTTTGACAATCATGCAGCGGGTGGCCAGACGCAGATTCTCAGCATACTTGCCGAAGTTCGGATCTTCGCCCGAGGCAAGAAAGGCCATCATGCACATCCCGCAGATCGCTGCTCCCTGCTGGGGATTGATGTTTGAGGGCCAGTCGCCGTCTTTGCCCTGATTCGTGGACAGCCAGGTGAGCGCCTTCTGATACATCATTTCGACATCAGGAGGGACCGCAGTCCCGTAGCGCACCTCGGGAGGCTGCGCACTGCGTACCAGGGAAGGTTGATGCATCAAGACGGCGACCAGAAGCGTCGAGATGATGAGAGTCGTCTTCATACTGCGTCTCACGAATATGGGCCCGAAGTCAGAACTCAATTGCGAGCATCCAGTGCATTGAAGAACGCATCCAGACCATCGCGATACTCTGCTGGCAGTTCAGCAGAAGCGTCCGGGCTGATTTGCTCGACATCGCGTGCTTCGACTTTCGCGTTCACGTCGGCTCCAGGGCCGTGCATTGCAAGGGCAGCCTGATCGGTGTCGCCTTGTCCGCCACCGCCTGCTGTGCTACCGCCACCGCCGCCACCACTCTTGGGATTGGCACGTTTGGCAGCCAGAAGGATCTCGATGGCTTCGGTTTCGGCGGCAATCGCTTCAGGTCCGGTGTTGGAACGAGAAAGGATTTCCTCGGCATCGCTCATTGCTTCGGCTGCGGCAGAGATCAGCTGGATTTCCTTGCCGAAATTCTTCTCGCCATTGGGGAGAGCCATGATGTCTTTGACAACGAGGTTCGTCCGTGTGAAGAGCTTCAACTGAGTCTTGGCCTGCTCAGCGGCTTTGGCGGCGTATTCCTTGATCTCGATGCCCGCTTTGGCAGTTTCCAGTGTCCGTGTTTCTTCGCGGAGATCGATTTCACCATCGAGGATTCGCATGACTTCCAGAACGATCCACGGGGGCAGGCTTTGAGAGCTGCCACCTTTGCAGGAACTGCACTTCGATGGAGAAACCATTTCCTCAGCCCAACGATCGAATGTATCGGCCCAGAACTCGGACTCAGCGATTGCTTCGCCCGCGTAGTTGGCATCGATGACTTTGCTCAGTTCGTTGAGTTTCTCGACCGGATTGACTTCCTTCATCTCTTCGAGAATCTTGGAGAGCTTGTTCTCTTTCTTACGACCAAAGTAGGCTTCGAGATCGGACTGGATGAACCCAATGGTTCGGCTTTGTGCGATCTCGCCTTTCGAGACGAGATCGAGTTGCTCAACCTGACGCTGCTCCAGGTTGTCGGATTTGACTCCGAACCCGGAGTAGAGCGTACGATTCAGTTCTTTGGCGAGCTCGAGTTGTTTTCTTGAGGCGGCTTTCAAGCGTTTGACGAAGGTGCTGTTTTCGAGATCGCCGAGGATCGACTGCAGATCTTCGCGAACTTTTGCAAACTCGGCCAGCAGGTCTTCCTGCTTGACGACGGCATCGTCGAGCTGACTTTCTTCTTCAGGTGGTTTCTCTTCTTCCTTCTCATCGGGAGGTTGAGGACCGCCTTGAAGAACGGTGCTGGGAAGCGTCAACTTGCCGGTGCTTGGCTTCTTCTTTTTGTTGTCTGCTTTTGGTGCGCCGGCCTCATTGAAACCAGACTCGACGTCTGAAAGCCCGGGAGCTGCTTGAACGGGAGGCTTGGGGTCGCTGGGCGGGGTTGGGGCGGCTCCGTTGGGTTTGCCACGGTTCATCCCAGCCGATGGTGCGGTCTTCTTGTTTTGATTGGAGGCATTGGCCATCGCAGGTCGTGGAGTCGAGCGAGCAGCATCGTTGAGCAGATCGGCGACATCGGGCATGTCTTGCTCAGAGATGTTGCGAAGTTGCTTGAGTGCCTGTGCCCACAGCTCCAAGTGATCGACGAGCATTTCAGGGTTGCGCAGCGCCTGCTTGATCAGCTTATCGCCTTGCGACGTCACAGCAGCCAGTCGAGCGGCGTTGGCTCGCTCGGCGGCAGCCTGTTGTTCGATCTGACGCTGAGTGCTGGGCAGGTTGAGTTTTTCTGGGGGAAGAGCACGCAGGGCGCGGTTGGCGTCGTGGAGACGTACTTCTTCTTCGTAGACGTCATCAGCTTGACTTGCCCAGCGACGGAGCTGGCTGGTCATCCACACAACGTGTTCGGAAGGTGTCATGACATGCAGCGAATAGGCGGGCGAATAGATACGACCGCGATTGGGTTCGTAGTCTTCAACAAAGGCTCGCAGCATCAACTTCTGAGGCGCGACTTTATCGCTTTCTGCACAGAAGGTCGCCGGAGTTGCGATCGATTGAATTTCAGGACCGCCTTGCATCACCAGCTTCTCGCCGGCCTTGGGGTTGGGATTCGACAGGGCATCTTTGATACCCTGCCATTCCAGACCAGTCTTCTTCAGTCCGAAATCATCTCGAGCTGCGATCTCAAACTTGAGAACATCTGTGGTCAGGACAACCTGAGCTGCTTCGGTCTGCTGGCAGGTAATCGAGGGCTCGGCATCATCAATGGCATTGATCTTCAGCGAGAAAGGTTCTTTCGACGTCAGACCAAGGTTGTCAGTCCATTCGACTTTGATTTCCTGTGATTCACGGACTGGCATCGAGGGAATCAGGATCTCATTTTTACGGAACTCGAAGAGGTTATTGCTGACACTGGCGACTGTAATGTCACGATTGACCTGAGCCGTGATCGTAGCCTGAGCCCCCTTCAAAACGGAAAGGGCTCCGCCGCGGACATCGACTTCGAGCGGACGTGAATACTGCAGATACTCTGGCAGAACGATGGTCGCCTTCAACGACGCCAGTTCCGGCCGCATGGCTGGCTTGACGGCGATTTTCTCGCGCGCATCGCCGATGGTCATGAAGAGTTCCGAGTCTTCTGTGCGAGGTGGGACAGTGAACGCATATTTGCTGTCATCGCGTGCGCTCTTGAGCGGGTTGCGTGAGGACTCGACGTAAAGTTTGCCCTGCTCGGGCTTCCAGGGAGAATCTGCTTTCAGACTGGCGTTGAGATCAAACTCTTCACCGTGGGCGACGACGATAGTCTTGGGCATCGTCTCGACTTGTGCGAACGTGTAGCGCGGTGTTTCGCGCCATGGCATCAGCCAGCGAGCGAGCGCATTCTGACCAGCTGCTGGCAGAACTGCGATGACCAGAAGAGTGATCGCGACCGGAATCGCAGCAGCCATGCCCCAATGTCGGTGACGAGGACGAGGAACGGCATCGGACAGATCGCGTTTCTCCATCACGCTGTCGACTTGCGCGATGGCTGCTTTGGTCAGGGACTGGCTTTGTCGGGCGGAGTCCGAGGTGTTTTCCTGGCGAGCCAGTTCAATCACGCCGAGGAGCTGATCACCCAGGCTGGGGTATTTGTGTTTGACGAGCTGGGCGACTTGTTCCATTCGTCGCGTTCCCCACAACCAGCGATGGCAGGTCATCGGGAAGAAGATCGCCATCCCGAGTGAGCCGCCGAGCAGAATCAATCCGCGCGACCAGCCATCGGTATTGAAGAATCGATCGAGCACGAAAACCGCCAGGAAGGACAACGCCAGACCGAACAAGCCGGCGAGCAGTCCTTCGAGTAGTTTGATCGTTCTGACTTTTTGTCGGAACGATTCCAGACGCGTTCGCGTCGCATCAGGCAGGTTGAGTGGCTGGGCGAGAGTAGAATCAGTAGACATGAACCCAACTCCATTCGATGGCTAAGACGTCACGAGTAGTGCGCAGTTTCTGCATGTTATTAGACGCATGATGCGCTGGAATACTCCGCAGAAAACGGTCGACTTCTCAATTTCGTCAAAACAAGTGACGGCCAGCGCCAGCCTGCCGAACGCGGTAGAGGCAGAGCACAACGAGATTTCACTTACCTTTTGTACCCGCCAGTCAGGCAACTCGTCAAATACATTTCGCTATCGAATCAAATTTCTGAGCTGCAATTCACGAGAATTCTGGGGTTCAATGACATTTCTGCTCCAGCAAATGGTGTTTACCCCGTTCTCTGATGCACCATTTTCGAAACTGTCTCTGGTTGGAACCACAAACTGGTTGTAGAGTGCATTCATCAGCAGCGGTTGATGAAAAGTTGATTTCCTGCATCACCTTTCGTCAGTCTGATGTTGTTATGAAGACGGTTGCATTGCCCATCATTCTGCATGTCACGAGAGACTTCATGCGCCCTGGCATCCTTTCTGCCGCCCTTCTTCTCTTCGTTGCGACGACGTTCTGTGCTGCTCAAGAGACATCAGTGGCAGAGTGGAAGCCCGACGACGCGGGCTTTCGCTCGAAAGTTCTTCCCTTCCTGCAAACGCACTGTGAACGGTGTCATGGCGGCAAACTAGCGGAAAGCGATCTGCGCGTGGATCGCGATTTGACGTCCGATGTTCTTGAGCCTGCCGGAAGATCGAAATGGGAAGAAGTCGTCAACGTCCTCAACAGCCACGAGATGCCTCCCGAGGATGAGAAGCAACCAACTTCGGAAGAAGTCGCGAAGATTGTTGACTGGGTGACATCGGAAATGGCCCGCGGCGAACTTATTAAACGCGAGACGGTCGTCGTCATGCGTCGACTGAATCGTGTCGAATATCGCAATACCATCCGCGATCTGCTCGGCGTCGACTTCGATACGGCTGCCTTTCCCGAAGACCCCTCTGCAGGTGGGTTCGATAATGTTGGGAAAGCGTTGTCGTTATCTCCGCTGCATGTCGAGCTCTATTTCGACGCCGCTCAGAAGATTCTCAACGAGGTCTTCGTGACTGGCGAGCAGCCTCCGTCTCTGAAATGGCGCTTCCAGCCTGAGTCGGGCAACAGCGATAGCAACCGTGTCACTTATGATGGCCAGCGTCTGATCGTCAATGCGGGGAACAATCCGGTTCAAGGTGACCAGATCATCATTCATCACAACAACTGGGACAAAAAGTTCAACGTCCGCGATTTTCGTCTCCCCTACAAAGGTAAGTACATCGTCCGCATCCGGGCTGCATCGAAACTGCCGACGCGGAATGATGTCGTCGCTGGCGCTCGTGGCTATCTCGAACAGCGAATCGAGAAATCGTCAAAAGAGAGGCCTCGTGAAGCGGAGCATCATCGCCAGATGCTCGAGCGTGATCTCGATCACTTTCGCAATGATCGCATGTATGACTATGGTCCTGCTCGTATCAAACTGGTTCAGGACCTTGGTGGTCAGCCCCGCGTCGTTGCTGAGTTCGATGTCGATGCAACGGTCGATTCTCCCAAAGTCTTCGAGATTCCGTTGGACTTCACCACAGAGTCCGCAGGGCTGACCATCGAATACGATTACAGCATCCCTCACATTCTCGAAAACTTCTGGATGCAGACCGGCGAGCAGTTCGCCCGTCCGGAACTCTTGATTGACTGGATGGAACTGGAAGGCCCGGTCTATGAGCAATGGCCGCCGGAACCGAAGACCCGCCTCACTTCAGCCGGTCGACTGGCAGGTCGCGAGGAGTCACAGCAGGCGGAGGCCATTATTGCGTCGTTGATGAGAAAGGCTTATCGTCGCCCTGTGACCAAGCAGGAGATCGACGAGAAACTCGCCCTCTATCGTGCCGCGCGTCAGGAGTCACCGACGCCGGCTGATGCTCTCAAGCTGCCTTTAACGGCGATCCTTGTCTCGCCTCACTTTCTGTACCTGACCGAGCCTGTGGAGCATGGGACTGCAGGGGAGACTCTCTCGCCGCATCAGCTTGCCAGTCGGCTTTCTTATTTCCTCTGGTGCAGCATGCCTGATGACGAATTGAGTCGACTGGCTGATACCGGAGAGATCAGTCAGCCTGACATTCTCAAACAGCAAATCACCCGTCTGCTGAAAGATGCGAGGTCACGGGACTTTGTCACCTCGTTCGCAGGCCAATGGCTGGGGCTGCGAGAAGTCGGCGCGAACCCGCCTGCAGAAGACCTCTTCCCGCAGTATGACCGACACCTTGAAGTCTCGATCATCAAGGAGTCCGAGGAATTCTTCGCTCACATCCTCGGGCAGAAACTCTCGGTGATGAACTTTGTGAAGTCTGACTTCGTCGTCATTAACGAACGCCTGGCTCGCTTCTATGACATCCCGAATGTTCGAGGCGATCACTTCCGAGCGGTCAGGGTTCCGACGGGGATCAACCGTGGCGGAGTGGTGACTCAAGCCTCCATGCTGACGATCACTTCCAACGGGACACGGACCTCTCCGGTCAAACGCGGTACCTGGGTGATGAAGAACGTGCTCGGCATCGATCCCGGTCTTCCGGTCGCGAATGCTGGTGAGATCGCTCCGAAGGTTCCCGGGATCGATAAGGCGACTGTCCGTCAGCGTCTCGAAATCCACCGCAGCCTGCCTCAGTGTGCCCGTTGCCACAACAAGATCGATCCGTTAGGACTCGCACTCGAAAATTTCAACGCCTCTGGCGAATGGCGCGATCAGGA
>SXPC01000058.1 GCA_005778225.1 Planctomyces sp.
TCACGCGACTGCGGGTCGTCGCCCTGTAGCGACCGCAGATCCTTTGCGGGTGGCAGAACTCCAATGCGATCAAATCGAGACGATGAAGGGAACGCGCACGGATGCGCACTCTCTGGCCCGGAACTTGAGCTTTCATCGACCTGATTTCTCGCGGAAGGTTACGCGTCTGTGGGGAAAATGTCAATTCTCTATCATTTCCATGGGCCGCATGTTATGCAGCTCCTCCCACTCGCACATTTTCACACCTCCTGATGTGTCAACTGATCGAACGCGATCAGTGGCCTCCCTCTGCCCGCCAAAACAAGGTCCCCACGTCATTCCTGTGGAGACTCTATTATGAAGACTATCCGGGCAGTTGCAAAAAAATTTCGCGTGCAATTTGGCAGGTCAACAGTCAATTTCAGCCCCTGGCAGGTGATCGCTGGTGCAACACGACGCGGTTACCTATCTGGCTATTTTACCAATACTTCTCAAAGTGAATATTCCCTACCCCATGATGCCCATGAGGCAGCGTGAAGCCCTTTTCGACCAGGATCTGTAACATGCCACGTCCCTCTGGCCACTGCCACGGTTCCTCATCCGTTTTCTTCATGATGTTGCTCGGGATGCCAATCATGTCGGGATTCCCACACAGGAAGACATGTGTCTGGGCAGGATCGATCTCAAAGCCAAGCCACTCGGGCAGCTGCGCACTTTCAAACAGATTCTGCAGATACAGCTTGCCAATATAGCCCGGCGCCTGCGGATCGAGATTCTCCGGCTCCCGCGTCGTCAGCAGGCGATAGCGATAACGGGGATGGAGCGCTTCAAGTTGACGGTGAGCTTCGAGATACCCAGCATCCTTTTTCATGCGGACACAACACAACGAAGTGATCTGCCCGCGATGCCCTTTGGCAAGCAGCTCTGCTGTCATCGCGTTATGAGGCGCTTCGCCAGTCCCAGTCGCCAGAAAAATGACGTTCTGATCCGGCAGCACCGGATCAGCCACGTATTTGCCGGTGATTTTATGCCCGAAGTGCAGCCTTGATCCCGGCTTCAAGCCAAATAGTCGAGGCGTTAAGCGCAGTCGGTCTTCATCACTGAGTCGGACGAGCGCGATGTAAAACTCGACATAAGGCAGCGTCGCACAAGGCATGAGCTGGCCGTTTTCGATCAGCGGGCAGGAGATCGAGTAAGCGCGCTGGATGATTTTCAGCTTGTCCTGCTCGGGCGGAACAAGGCCGTCGATCCGTGGCTCGAACGGAGCAAAGCCAAGCGTCACGTATTGACCGGCATGATACTCCGGGATCCCGTCATCCGGTCTGACACGGAGGATCATCAGGTCGTCATGCAGATAGCGGACATCCACGACGCTGGCGTTGTAATACTTCTCGATGAAGGCAGTCTGGTCGGTCGTCAATTCGGAAGACAACGTCGTCACCGTCATGATGGGCTCCTGAGCGAGTACTGGACGTCTTGTGTTCCTGCGGGAGAGACAAGACACCATTCTCACGACAGTGCCTGGAACTCAACCCGTTTCAGAACGCATGGAATTTTACCGATCCATGCGCGACGGGTCGACAGCGACTTCCGGTTTTCAGCCATTTTAAAGCAGGAGCAAAGATGACAGGCGGTGGGGATAATCTCCTCCGCTCAGGCTTTCTTCTGCCAGTACCCGCGAACAATATTCGCCATCCGTGACGCAACAGCATCATCTGGCGAACTTACGACCGAGGGAACAAGTCGAGTCGCTTCATCGATATCACTCGTCATCGGACGATTGGTCGCGACAACTGGTGCAGGCGCAACAGCGACCTGCTGGGTGTGGTTGGCGTACTGGGTATCTCCAGCAACTTCGTCACTGGCGATCGCTGATTCGCCCGAATCACTCAGCCAGTCTGCAATTTCATGATCCGAAGCAGACGGGGATCGGTCCGCGCGAATGTTCCCCGCAGAAGCGCGATGCCCGACGACAGCCGCTTTCTTGGCACCAGCGAGTTCGAAGATCATCGGGCCGATGTGCAGCGTATCGCCCGGGTTCAGCAGGGTCACGCCGTTGATGACCATCCCGTTCACGAACGTCCCATTACGACTGCTCAGGTCACGTACGAGGACATCCTTGCCTTGCTTCATGATGACGCAGTGTTCGCGACTGACTTCCTTCGAAGCAATCCGGATCTTGCAGGTTTCGTCTCGTCCAATGTAGACCTCAGGTTCATTGATTTGAACCTTATGCCCCTTCAGCTTGCCCGTCGTCACAATAAAAGTTGCCATGATTCGCCCGCCTCATTCTGGCTTCGTCGATGAAATGGCCCGCCCGGGAAGAATTCAAAACGCGATCAGAGTCAGCGTTTCAAAACATGTCCAGCGAGGTGGCGATGATGGATGAGTTCGTTCCGTCTCGTCATCCAAATGACGTCCGATCATGCCTTGCCGAACTTGCTCACTATAGCAGACCGCCTTTGCCACTTCATCACGAATCTGGCGGTTTTCCGACGTTGCGCGGCGTCGGATAGTCGTTTCAACAGGTATCCAGGATTTGATTCGAATGCCTGATTCTGAGTAGGGCCGCCGGGACTCGAACCCGGAACCAACAAATTATGAGTTTGCTGCTCTAACCGATTGAGCTACAGCCCCTTTTACGTTCACAGGAATATATCAAAACGACCCGCGAGTGAAAATCAGGTTCGCCAATCTTCACGCCTGATCGTCTGCAAACAGACGATTGGCTGTCTTCGCCAGTTCGGTGATTTCACGTTGGACATCGACAGGCAGCTGTTTCCACTGTTGGACCAGCTGACGCAGATCTTCCGGGAGATTCCGCACAAAGTCTTCCGGGTGAGCCGAGGAGGGGACCGTATCGTCAGGACTATGCGAAGGTGCCGCTTGATGCGACAGCGGTCGAGGGACATTCCGCGACGCTTCGAATCGCTCGCTGGGCGAAGGTGCCGTCGTCTGCAGGACCTGTTGGGCAATCGAGGGGACGATCCTCTCCAGGTGATGCTCGCGATGAACATCCAGCAGTCGGGCTCGCGCCTGTCGATTTCGCAGTTTCAGCAGATGGGCAAAATCAAACTCGACAGGCTGACGAACGGAAAAGTCAGCCATCGCCGCTGCAAATTCTGACAGCGAGGCAAACCTTTTCTCGGGCGATTTCTCCATCGTCCGCTGAATGATCTCCAGCAGTTCTGTCGGGAGGCCGTCCACGAATTGTGTCAGCGCTGCTGCCTGAAGGGTCCGATGTCCGATGAGCTTGTCCTGATTGTTCTTGGCAGGAAACGGAATGCGTCCACACAGGGCGTAATACAGCGTACAGCCCAGGCTATAAAGATCCGCGCGACTGTCGACATGATCGCTGTCATGGGACTGCTCTGGCGAAATAAAATCCGCTGTTCCCAGACAGTCTCCCTGCAGCTTTTCCGCGAGGATTTTCTCGAGCGGATCATCGCCGACGAGGACCAGTCCGAAATCACACAGCTTGACTGTTCCATCCTTCTCAATCAGGACGTTCGCGGGTTTGACGTCCCGGTGAATGGGACCTTTCGAGTGAATGTATTCTAACGCCAAGGCTGCCTGGCGGATCACCTCGCAGGCCAGAGGGTAGGGGACTCGTCCATCACGCTCGACCAGTTCCTGCAGCGTAATCGCTTCGACGAGTTCCATCACGATGTAATCGATGTCCGAGCGATGCTGATAGCCCATCGCCTGGACGAGGTTCTTGTGTGTTAGCTGCTTGCCGACACGTCCCTCGAAGTGGAACCGGATCTTGAGTTCCTGGTCGTCCAGTCCGCGATGGTCGCCGCGACGCGTCAGGACTTTTAAGGCAAACTGCTCGCCTGTCTTAAAATTCTCGACCCGGTACAGCCAGCCCATTCCGCCCGTCCCCAGAAGCCCGAGGACGCGGTAATCATCGATGAACATTCCTTTTCGAGACGGAGAGATCAGGTCCGTTCGAAACGTGAATTCAAAGCCCGCAATCTGGATGCGATCTCCGTCATGCAGTTTTGCAAAGGCAACCCGCTGGCCGTTGACCAGAACTCCGGTTTTCGTCCGCAGATCCCAGATGCGAAATTCTTTGTCGTCATACGAAATCACCGCATGAGCGGCGTCGACTTCATGACTGACCAGTCGCAAGTGGCATCGTTCTGCTGATCCGATCAGCGTCGTTGATCGCAGAACATTCTTTTCAACGCGTCGATCGCCCCCCTGCCAGCACACAAGGAATGCGTACCCACGACGCTCCTGGGGAGCGTGGGCGTCGGGAGTCGGAGGTGTTTCGTGCGTGTCCATGCCATTACTCTTATGCAACGATCGGACCATGCTAGCGTCGTCTTTTCGCAGGTGACAGAACTTTTCTTGAAAAACGAACGTGAATCTCCCGTAAATGCCGGATAGGGGCTCAGGACACCGTCACAGCCGTTTAGCAGCCTCAACTCTTCAATTTGTCCCATTTGCCAACATTGCAAGAACACCAATTGACACAAACGACAAAATTGTAAATGTTACCTCAAGATTTGACGGACCGACCTACCACACATCCCCCCTTCGGCGCTCCTCAATGTCCTGCCTTGTGAAGAGTTATAGCCATTCCAACGACTATAAATCCCCCGAATCGCCACGTCTGGATCACGGATTGCTTCAGACTGACAGTGACTGAGTTCAGCAGACTCGACCTCATTACGGGTCAGTACCTGCCAACTCAGTTTGAGACCAATTCTGTTTCAACGACGAACAGGAACAAATAAATGTCATGGACGACACGCGCGACCGCGCACATTCGACAGTTTCCAGTTTCAAAAACACTGCAAACACTCCTCATCCTGCTGACCGTTGCTTTCACGCCCAATCTGGTCGTCGCAGCAGCTGCCCCGTATCACACGACCAACTTCACCATCTATGCAGAGTCGGCAGAGGTCGCCAAAGAAGTTGGTGACAAAGCCGAGTACTGGCGCAAAGAGCTGTCTCAGGAATGGCTCGGCAAGGAAATGCAGAACTGGTTCCGACCATGCCCCATCAAGGTCAAGGTTGGCAGACTCGGTGCGGGCGGCGTCACCACCTTCTCCTTCGACCGCGGCGAAGTCTTCGGCTGGAACATGCAGGTTCAAGGCACACTGGAACGGGTTCTCGACTCCGTTCTGCCTCACGAAATCACACACACTATTCTTGCCTGCCACTTCCGACGCCCGCTGCCACGCTGGGCCGATGAAGGGGCCTGCACCCTGATCGAACACGAGTCAGAAAAAAGCCGACAGATCAAACTCCTCGGCGAAGTTCTCGAACAAGGGGACCGCATCCCCCTGCGTCAGCTCTTCTCGATGACCGAGTATCCCAAAGACATGCACAATGTCATGAAGCTCTACGCTGAGGGGTATTCCGTCTCGGACTACCTCGTCCAACAGGGTGGACCCCGCAAGTTCCTGGCCTTCATGGAACTGGCTCACCAGGAAAACTGGGACAAGGCCCTCAAGACGCATTACAACATCGACAACGTCGAGTCCCTCGAGAAATACTGGACTAAGTGGACAGTCGCCGGCAGTCCTCGTCTGAACGATCCAGAGGGCACCATGGTCGCAGAAAACACCCAGACACCCGCTGTGACCGCCAAACCAGAACCGCCCATCGTCCGTGGGCAAAGCCCGGAACAGTCTGCCCCCGCCGTCGCCGTTCGTACCACCTCAACCGCCAAAGCCAGCCGCCTGGACCTGATGCTGCCAGTCCTCGTCCGCGAAATCGAGAATTGATATTTGTGTGGAGGTGGCTGGGGTCAGGATCGTTAGCTGACCCCAGAATGTGCGTCCAACTGCCAATGAACTGGGGTCAGCTAGAAAACCTGACCCCAGCCATCCATGCTCATCAGTCCTTTAGCGATCAACTGACGTCGTCGACACCACGTTCCCCGGCGTGATAAACTGCGATTCCAGTTCCACAAGCCGACGAAGCCCGTCGAGTTTCTCTGCTTCCTCCAGCGTCTTCAAATTGGCCGCGAGAGCAACCGACTCCAGCCAGTATTTCAGACGCTCTAATTTAACGATCTGAAGATCACATGACTCGCTCTCTTTGGCGAGCTTGTCAATGTCCTCCAGTTCCAGCTGCAATTCCAGGTAGCTATCGTGTTCGACGATTGCCTTGCGAATCTCGTCACTGTCCTCTGCGAGGATCTTGGAGATTCCCGGGTTCCAGGCATTGGAGACTTCCGGCCAGCGCTTCCTGATCGTGCCCGCAATATCGCGTTTGATGTTTCCAACTGTCTGACGATGACGACGCAGATTCGCTTCAAACTTCTGCTTCTCGGCTCGCTTGGCTTTGATCGCCTCATCGACATCTTTCTCGCGGTCCGTGCCCGTCAGCTGGAACTCCTTGCTGAGTTCTTCAATCACCGTCGTCTCGCATGGTCCAGCCTGAGCCAGCAGGTCCGCGATCGGCGAGCCTGAGGTCAGAAGTCCATCTTTGCCTTTTGTCTTGGAGACCTGACGCAGATAGATATCAGACGTCCGCACGGGAATATCGATCGTGTCTGCATGAATGACGGTGTAAGCATGCGCTTCCAGCAGCGATGTTCGGCCATCGTGATCATAGTCTGGCAAAGTGACTGTCTGCCCGGTACGAGATTCCCCGCAGAGCGCCTCGAAGAAGTACGATGAGTATTCACGATACTCTGCTTCATTCACATTTGGCGTGCACCCGGCCGCGACCCGATCAGGTACTGTTGAAAAGAACCCGCAACGAGGATGCTTGGCCAACCCATTATTGGGATCGCCCCCCGCGAAGACGAAGTTGCCGAACCCACCGCTGTAGCATTGCACCATGATCGCGACAACCGGAACATCGATCGACAACTCATCGAGTTTTTGTGTCCACTCAACCACCGACAGGTCATTGTCATTCCACAAGTGCATGATGTTGTTGGCAAACTTTGACGGACGAGCACGACCGCCCTCTGCTGAATCGCTACTGCTATTGGCCCCGATCCCGATGTTCGCTTCGACATTCCCGAAGCTCATACGGAAGGTTGACTGACCGTCGCGTTTGGCTGGCCCCCCGTGACCGGTAAAATAAACGATCAGACGATCCCCCTGATTCAGCTCTGACGAGAGATCTTTCACGGTCTTCTCAATCGTCTCCGGCACCGCCGATCCGTTCACGGCGGGCAGCGAACTCGAACGGTAACTTTCCCGAATTCCATCCATCGACCCGACGATGTCCGCCAGCAGAAGTCTGGCATCATCCGCAGGATAGATGGCTTCATATTGCAGATCGCGTGCAGGATCGCCGCCGTCGGAAAAGAGGATCTTCTGATCGATTCCCTGCAGCTTCATTCGAGCCAACGCCCGTTGCAGGTAGCGGACATTATTCTCCAGTGAAATCTGATTGCTATTGAGACTTGGTCCGCCTCCAATCGTCAGGAGATGGTCGTCCGCGTGCGCGGAACTGGAAACAGCCAGAAGAAGACCTGCCAATAGACTCGCGGAAACACGATGCACAGACATAATCAGGCCTACTGTTGAAGATCGAGTGAGTGTGTTCAGAGTGTGAAGGACGACTGCGCCTGGCGTCCTTCCGGTCATTCAAACAGCGAGACGAACACGTTCACTTTGCAAGAATCTTCACACAATCTTAAAGCAACTCGCGATCAGTTAGCAAACTGATACTGGAAATGTCGTCGTCCTTTTCACATCACGTCGCCAATTTTTACCAGCTTAAATGTCAGTTCGCGGATTCGCTCCTGGATCTTTTCATCCGCCAGAATCGTCTCCTCGCCATATTCAAAGGCATGGTTGGTCGCATACACAAATCTCGGAATCACCAGGCAGCGAAAATCGAGCATCAACGAATTCGCGAGGCCCATGACCCCCATGTAACTGTTGTGCCCGCCCGCTGCACACAGAAACCCGACGACCTTATCCCGCCACGCCTGCCCCGTCAGTTCGATCAGATTCTTCGCCGCCGCATTGACGTCATAATTGTAAATCGGAGCCGCGATCAGAATGCCTTTCGCCCGGACAATCAGATCCCGAATCGGCAGCACAGCCTCATGGCCATAACAGTCTTCCGCATTGCAAAACGGCAGCGACGTCTCCTTGAGGTCCACAAACACCACCTCGTCCGTCAGCCTCTCCAGCTCCTCAACTGCCTTCCTCGCCAAAACCCGCGACAGACTCGCTTCCCGTAGCGACGTGCTGATGACCAGATACATACACTTCCAACTTTCTTGGGCCTGAATGAGTAGGGCCCGCTGTGCGGACCGTCAATGGAGACTCACCATCGGCCCAGCATTCATATTCTTACCGAAGGACAACTCGCACGGTTCTTCATTTATGAAAGTCGATTAACGGTCCGCACAGCGGACCCTACTTATGCCCAACCCGGCAGTGACGTCTCCCAGGTCTTCGCGTCTTCCCCAGCAGTCATCTGCAGTTTCAGTTTCCACGCATGCAGGCACATCGGCGGCGAGTTCACATCCAGCGTCTGCGTTTCCGCCATCTGACCACCCGGCAGGTAGGATGGATCTCCCACAATCGGCAGTCCCAGATGCCACAGGTGAACCCGGATCTGATTCGTCCGTCCGGTCAACGGGCGACACTCGATTAATGTCGTCCCATCATCAAATCGTTTGACGACAGTGAAGTCGGTTCGCGATGGCAATCCATTCTCATCGACCACACGCAACCCACCCGGACTCGGCTCCGCGCTGATCGCTGCATCGACGGTGAACTCGTCGCTCGTCGGCGTTCCCTGCACACGTGCCAGATAAGTCTTCTCCACTTCGCCACGTTCGAACTGGGTCTGAACAAACGCCGCAGCGACACGGTCCCGGGTCAGGATCATCACCCCCGAGGTATTCGCATCGAGACGGTGAGCTGGTCGCAGCGTATCGGCGACATACACCAGCTTGAGCAGATGGACCAGCGTATTCTTGTGGAACCGCCCACACGAATGCACCGGCAATGGAGCCGGCTTGTTAACGACGAGAAGATGCGGATCTTCGTAGATTAACTCAATGTCCGGATTCACATCGGGTTCAGCCAGTTCCGGCATAATGCGAATCAGCCGATCGCCTGCACGCACGGTCTGGTCCAGTGTCGCAGCCGCACCACGCAGCAACAGGTTTCCTTGCTGAATAATCGACTGCCACTCATCACGAGTAATCTGCGGATGACGAGCCGAGACGAAGTCGAGGACGTTCAATCCATCATACGTCTGCGAGACATTCACAGGCCGATGATTCACATACGGCTGACTCCCCGGCAGCGGTCGAACCCGATCGCGCAGCTGTTGCTGATGTTTCTTCAGCAGTTCCTCAGGAGCAATCTTCGGATGCTTCTTCTCATAACAGTGAGGACAAGACTCCCCCGGCGAGTATAGCGACGAAGCCTGCTCTTCCTCTGTCAGCGGCATCAGGCAGGCGTAGCATTGAGTCGTCGTCGTTTCCTGCAGCTTCGGGTCAACCGCAACCCGTTTATCGAACACGAAACACTCGCCGTCATAATGGTCGCCGCCCACTTCTTCGAAGTACTTCAGGATCCCGCCATCAAGCTGATAGACATTCTTGAAGCCTTCTTTCTCCATGAACGGCCCCGCCTTCTCGCAGCGAATTCCCCCCGTGCAGAACATCACAATCGGCTGGTCCTTCATTTCTCCCGGCAGGTTGCGAACTGCTTCCGGAAACGTGCGGAAGTGACGAATCGGCAGCGTCTTGGCGTTTGTGAAGGTCCCCAGGTCATACTCGTAATCATTACGCGTATCGAGCAGCGTGACCGGTTTGCCTTCATCCAGCCACTGCTTCAAATCGACCGGCTTGATCTTGCGCGACGTGTACTCATGCGGCGCGATTCCTTCGACCCCAAACGCAATGATCTCCTTCTTGATCTTGATCAGCATCTTGCTGAATGGCTGGTGATCGCTGAAGCTCTCTTTGGGCATGATATCCGCTAGCGCCGGCTCGGCCCGCAGTTCGCTGATCAGAGCTTCGACTGCATGGCGCAGTCCCGCGACGAAGAAATTGATTCCTTCAGGGCTTAGTAGAATCGTCCCCTTCAGTCGCAGCGTCTGACACAGCTTCAGCAGACGGGCTTTCCGCGCCGGGAGGTTATCGAGGGCTGCGAACTTGTAGCAGGAGATATTCAGAATCTCATCCGGTCCGTACTTCGCAGGCACGCGAGAATTGACGGATGGAGCAGCAGCGGGCTGGCTGGTCGTGGTCGCGACATCAGCGTTCACGGCAATCACTTTCCGGGAAAACAAAGAGCAGGAATAAAAAAACGCCCCGAGGCCGCCTGGAACTCAGGACCACCGACGGGGCGTGTGTATTGTAAGAGCCGCTGAAGGGATTTGAACCCCCGACCCATGCTTTACGAAAGCATTGCTCTGCCAGCTGAGCTACAGCGGCGACTTTCTCACACTATAAATCATCCCGCCAGGAAGACAAGACAAACCGGCTGCAGGTTCTTCCGCCAACCACCGATTTGAATCTCAATGTAACCTGTTGCTGCTTCTGCAATTGCCCCTATTCTCCTTCTCATCAGCCATCAGACCGCTATGATCATTTTTCCCATTCATCACCACTATTCAACACCAGAATCCAACCACGGATGAACACGAATAGACACGGATAAATCGTTTCTCTGAAAGACCTTATGATTCTGGTCTTCTCGGCTTCCTCATTTTATCTGTGTGCATCCGTGTTCATCCGTGGTTCCTCTCCTTCTCGGTGATCTCTGTGTCCTCTGTGGCAAGATTCTCCAATCTCAACCGGATTAACCGACATGAGCAAATGCGCCGCCTGCCAGATTGATATTCGCTTAGGTGACATCGAAGGCAACCTCGAGAAGATGTTCGCCTTTACCCGCGAAGCCGCCGCCAATGGCGCGAAAATCATCGTCTTCCCGGAAGCCTCTCTCTCCGGCTACTGCTTCGACACTCTCGAAGAAGCCCTCCCGTACGCCCAGGACCCCAACGGCGAAATCACCCAACGCGTCACCACCCTCGCCAAAGACCTCGACGTCCACATCATCCTCGGCATCCTCGAACGAGGTAATTCTCCCTCTCCCGATCGGCCAATTCCCATCTTCAACACCGCCCTCCTCATCGGCCCCGACGGCCTCGAATACGCCTACCGCAAAATTCATCTCCCCTACATCGGCGTCGACCGCTGGACCACTCCGGGGGACCGTCAGCCCATGGTCGTCGAAGCCCGCGGGTTGCGACTGGGGATTAACATCTGCTACGACCTGGCCTTCCCCGAATTGGCCCGCACGCTCGCCCTGCTGGGAGCCGATTTGATCGTCCTGCCGACCAACTGGCCGCCGCACGCCAAGATCATGCCCGAGAAAGCCGCCCCGACACGCGCCATGGAAAACGGCGTCTATTATCTCGCTTCCGGCCGCGTCGGCCTGGAGCGGGACTGCCAGTTCCTGGGGCATTCCCTGATCTGCGATCCGTCCGGCAAATTCCTCGCAGAAGGGGACGGCATCAGCGAAACAATTCTCTATGCTGACATCGACCCGGAACGTGCCCGCAATAAACACGTCGTCCGCATCGCCGGCCAAAGCGAACTCCACCGCTTCGGCGACCGACGTCCCGAGTTTTACGGCGAGCTCATCAAACAACACAATGAGCCCACGCCACACGTCCTGCCTCGGTAAGGCGAGCGGGGAGCGTAAGCTCCCTGTGTTGCGGGAAATTCAAACGAACTCACTCGCTGAATACGAGAAAAGGCTCAGCACACCGTCTGCCGTCATGTCGTATTCGATTCGTTACGGAATCAGTGAGCTAACGCCCCGTTGAAAATCGAAGAGACAGAAACCAACGGACCAAAAACTAGAAAGCAGGTTCACCACAGAGGCACGGAGGTCACGGAGTTGGGAAGTAAAAACATCTTCATTTCCCCTCTCACTCCGTGTTCTCCGTGACTCTGTGGTTAATTATTTCTGATTGTCTTTTCGAGCGACGATTGGCTGTTCAATCGGATGGTTGATTTTTAACAGGCTGCTAACGCTCCCCGCTCGCCTAAAACACGGTAAACATCAGCATCTGAGCCGAGCGAATGAGAAAGCGACGTTCATCTTCTTTGATGTGCCCCCGTTTCTTGATCCCCAGCGCATAGTTATGCGCCTGACTGACGAAGAACTTCTGGGTGGCACCGAGCTGGCCTGCTCGCTCGGGTTTGACCAGTTCATTCGTGACACGCAGCAGCAGGTCGACCTCTTCCATGCCGGTCTGCGGCTTGTCGGTCCATGTTGGGACAACCGGTGCATTGGCCAGGCTAATGACTAATTCCCCCATCATCTCGGAGATGGAAGCGAGCTTGCCGTATTCGATTTTATCTGGCGTATCGTGTTTGGTGTGATAGTCGGGATGTTCGCCGGTGGAGAAGAACAGAAACGGAATATCGGCATCGCGGAAGGCGCCATAGTCGCTGCGTGTGCCAATCAGGTCGACCCCCATCAGGGCATATTCCAGTGTCTCATCAATCTGCAGATCCGAGAGCATCGGACGGACTTCCGGCGATCGTTCGCTGCCGACAATAAAAACAACCGGCAGGTCAAGCCCACCCAGGGACCGGCCGATCATGTCGGCTGTCATGAAATACTTGATCGCTTCACGAGGGCAGGGGGGATGCGCCAGAAACCAGCGCGATCCGATCAGCCCCCGTTCTTCCAGATCAAATGCGACAAAGATCACACTACGAGCCAGTTTACGCTGCGACAACTGCTTGGCGACTTCCAGCAGCATCGCGACTCCGGAGGCATTGTCATCGGCACCCGGGAAGTACTCGTCTTTGTTGATTCCAAGGTGATCGTAGTGAGCCGAGATGATGATGACTTCGTTGGTGAGGAGAGGGTCGGACCCCGGCAATATTCCTGCGACGTTGTGCCCTTGAACGGTTCGCTCGCCTTTGAGATCCGGTGCTCCCGGGATCGGCTGGAAGTACTGGCCATTCGGAAACAGCGGCTTCAAGCCCGACTGGACGAAGCTTTGATGGATGTAAGTAGAAGCCAGCGGACGTCCATTCTTACCGCGCCCCTGCAGTTCAGGTGAAGCCAGATACATGACATGCGGACGGACATCGTGTTCTGTGATCGATAGACGCGGGCGGACATGAACTTGCGCCGTGGCATCGACTTGAGGAGGAGTCGGAACCTGAAATGGAACCTGTTGAGCTCGCAGGGCTGTCTGGCCCGATTGCAGGATCAGAAGGATTGCAAAAACAGGCGTCATCATGCGGAACAAATTGCCGCAGCGAAAATCCTCATCGGTTCGTTTCCATCCGTGGTTCATGCTCAATCTTTCTCCGGACAAAGTTGGATTGCAGAGGACACAGAGTTGAGCAGGACGCGATGACTTTCTGAGACTCTTCAGGCTCAACAGTCTCACCGTCTCAATCAATGTGTCTATGAATTCGGCAAAGGCTGGCAAAGGTTTTCTCCGTGACCTCGCCTCCCCGCCGCGTGCTCGGCGTTCCTGTCTTATTGTTACTTCTTCCCGCGAGTCGTCGGCGTTTGCGGAGCGAGGCCTTGGAGGGCTTCCGCAGAGATGGCGTGGACGAGCTGCTGGCCGAGGTCGTCCATTTCGAGAACCAGGCGGTCGATTCTCGTGTTCAGATACAGGTACATAATGACGCAGGGAATCGCGATCACCAGACCGACGGCTGTCGTCAACAACGCCAGACCAATCCCCGCGGCCAGGAGTTCCGGCGAATCCGCCATCGCACCGCCAGCCATCCCATTGAACGAGACAATCATCCCCCAGACCGTCCCGAGAAGGCCGATCAGAGGACAGACGGTTCCAATCCCGTTGATGATTCGCAAATGTGTTCTCAACATACTGATCTGACGTTCGCCACCATCGATAATCGCCTGTTCGACCTCGACAGATGGTTTTCCCCACTTGCGAACGCCATGGGCGAAGATCATCGCGACCGGGCTGCCATTCTCGACACACAGGTCCAAGGCTTCCTGAGGTTCGAGTTCGCCTTCGGACAGGTGAGCCAGAAACCGCTCCACAAAGGGCTTGGGAATCACTCGACCTTTTCTCAGGATGACCAGACGTTCCGTGCTGAACCAGACAGCGACAATCGTCGCGAGAATGAACGGAATCGCGAAGAAGTCGAGCGCGTAAACCATCTCCGCGACGTTCGTCGGAATGACTTGCTTTTTCTTGCTCGCCTCCTCTGCGTCCGCGGCATTTTCCGGCGTCACAGCCCCTGCTTCATCGGCTCGCTGGGGAGCATTTTGTTGCGCATGGCTGACGGCTCGGATGGTTCCTAAAACCAGGACTAGCAGGATCAGGCAGCGCGCAATGGTCTTCATGCGTTCGGTATCAAATCGTGAGGAAAAATGAGGGGTGAACGATCATTACCTTAATGGATTCCAAGAGTTACCGCCAGAGGAGTCGTTCGATTCCCCAAGGGGGCTGCCGAGAGTCTCATCATCCTTGTCAGTTGTGTTCACGCGTCACAATGAGACTGGCCACATTATCATTTCCCCGCCCAACTTCGAGAAAATTTTCTTTCCCTGGCCCCAAGGAGCACTAGAATAAACGATGGTCTGTTCGACGACTGGCAGTTCTTCCTGCCTCGAGCATCCCATCCCCTTCTTCTGATCCTGATGACCACCTCGGAGCGGGCGTTCTCCGATCCACGTCGCCCTCATCTCGGACCGTACGGGCCAGTCAGTAGGAAACATCTCGATGTCAAACGCTCAGCTCAGCCTGACGCCCGATACCTCTCCGAGTGGAGCCTGGCGTAATCTTCTTCCCAACGGACCGGTCGATCTGGTCGCTTCCCGCGTGTTCGATCGAGAGCTTTTCTCCGTCTTGACGTGGTGCTGCGTGCTTCTGGTCGGACTGGCCGCCGATATCATCTGTCAGTTCATGGGCTGGCTGCCGGAACATGCTGTTGTGACGGCCTGCATCTTTCCTGTCATGACGATCCCGGTCATGGTCCGCATCTTAAAACTCGGCGACCGCGGCGGTACTCCAATTCCCTGCCGCCCCGCGATCTGGGGATCAGCCTTCATCATCCTCGCCGCGATGATGGACCTTGGCTGTACTCTCATGATGAGTCCGATGCTCGAAGATGAAGGCAACATTTACCTGCGTCGCCTCCTCGATGCAGGCTGCGCGATCGAGTCGGTTTACGTTTACATCTTCATCACTCAGGTTCTCTTCGTATCGATGTTCGTCATCGTCTGGGTCTCTTTCCTGCAGCATTACCCGCTGCTGGTGCAAAGCATTGTCGTTTCCGACCCACAGACGCCCGTCGAGTTCCTCAAATCCGCGACCGGCGGTGCCCACCTGACCTGGCGTCAATGGATCATCCCGCTCAGACCTTCGGAAGTCCCGCTCCTCTATCATTGCTTCTGGTTCGCTGCCGTCGGTGTCATCTTCGGCATCAGCATCTTCCGCTACTACGCGGCTCTCGAATGGCTGAGCATTGTCCCCGTCTCGATTGAAGGACGCATCATGACCGCGTCATTGGGGATCGCCGGCTCGCTGCTGAGTTACCTGTATATCCTCCACCAGGAAAGCCGCTACCAGATCCGTCAAGCCACCATCCGCGCCCATTCCGGCCAGTAATTCATCATCCGTTGTGGGTGTGCCACGGCCGTGCCGGCCGTGTAGATGGACGCTCATTGCTCAATGCACGGCTGACACAGCCGTGGCACACCCACTCTTTCCCAGCTGTTACTTCTTCAACTGTATCGCAAGCCGTATCTTGAGATCACTCAGCCCTTCGAGCTTGGCGTCGAGAAATCCCGCGATCGTGGCGTCTTCAAAGGCGCCCAGGGCATCCCCCAGTTTGTCTTTCGTTTGAGCCCGAAAGTAATACGCCGCCCCGACCCGATTGTCCCGCTCGATCGCCAGGTTGAAATCGTCAAGAGCCTTCTCTGCCTCTCCCTGAGCGAGCAGCAGCTTGCCGCGATTGAAGTACCCGACCGAAACCTGAGGCTGCGATTCAATCAGCTGATCAAGGTCTGCTTTGGCCTCGTCATACTTCTTCTGATTGAGCAGCAACACTGCGCGATTATTGCGTGCCTGGAATCGCTTGGGATCAATCTCAAGAGACTTGCTGTAATCGGCGATCGCTTCATCAATGTGTTTAGCGGCTTCATGAAAAACACCGCGATCATAATAGAGAACCGGGTTCTTCGGCTCTTTCTCGATCACCTGCGTCATGATCTGGATCGCTTCGTCGTACTCGCCACGTTCTTCGTGAATATAAGCCTTCTCGACGAGGACCTCCGGCAGAGCCCTCTGGTCCGTACAGCCAACAACGAAACTACACAGCAGCAACACACAACCAGCCAGCCCGCGCATTTAAAACGATCCATTTCTTCAGAGATTAAATTATCGCTGCAAAGGGCTCAAAACCAGGAGAAGAAGTGAACCACGGATGAACACAGATTGACACAGATAAGAGAGGATCGCGAGCATTCCGGAAACATGACTTTTTTTGATCGGCGTGAATCTGCGGTTCAAATGTTTTTTTCTTCATCCGTGTGTCTTCGTGTCCATCCGTGGTTGGGTTTTCTCACTCCTTCGGAACAGGCATCATGAATCCGCCCGGGTCACTATCCAGCAGATGATTCAATGGCTGCTCGGCGTGATGCATGGACCAACTGATCTGCTCATGAAGATCGTTCTGCTGATACGGAATCACGAGCACTCGGACCGTCGGCGAGAGCGTCAGCTTATCCAGCAGGTCAATTTGACTGACCTTCACCAGCATGACGCATGCGACTCGGTGAACCGATAATCGCTCGATCATCGTCAGGACCTGGGCTGCTTCGTGACGAGGAAGCAACTCCAGCGAGACCAGTGAAGAGGCATAGGCGCCGTCCATCAGCTTGGCTTCAAACTCGGCGACCGAAGTCGCTTTCTGCACGTCAAAACCGAGACGCCGCAAGCCGTTGAAGTCGATGGTCATCGCGACATGCTTGCCCGTCTGCTCCAGTTCCAACAGAAGAAGACGGTGTGTCGCGGCTTTATAAACATCCGAGCCGCCGGTGAACTCATAGCGTGCAGAGCTCGGGTTGATCAGACGCACAAAGAATCGCTCGATCTGACGGATCTTCTGCGGACGCACAAACGCGAGATAGCCGTAGATCATCGCGATCCCAAACGTCGGCATCCCCATACACAACGCGATCCCCAGGTGCATCCCGATCCCGAGCAGCAGATACAGCGGACGGAACCACTGATTCCAGACAAGGAACAGAAAGCTGATTTCAAACAGGATCGTCAAATGGGTCGCGAATTCCAGAATCCACGGGTAGTTTGCCAGCCAGGTCATATCGATTGACTGGTATTCCGCATTCGCAATTGCCATCCACATCGCCTCGCCGTTCCACCAGGCTTCGCCTAGCATCTTGGAGCAACCAGCTGCAAAATAGATGACTGCATAATGCACCTGAATCAGACGAGTTCCCAGACGGGCCCGAGATGTCTTTCGTGGAGCATGGAAGGCAGACTCGTTTCTCCACAGGCGTCGCAGCACCTGATCGATGGAGTAAGCCCCGCCACATCCACCGATCGCCAGGTAAAGCGTCTGTAACGCGAGAATCTGATCGAGTCCGTAGTTGGCAATCAGCGCGCGGTTCGAATTCGAAATGGTGATCGCAAACGCCAGGACACTCGTCACAGGAGTGGCCAGCCCAATCATGTAGGCAACCAGAATCACCAGGCAGATTGTATGAACCATCCGCAGCTGGTCATCGGCAACGTAAGACCACAGCGACACCGCTGTCGAGTTCTCCGTCAGCGAAGACAAAGCCGCCTGAGACATCCAACCCGTCGACCCGAAAAACTCTTCGAGCTGCAGTCCCCACACAAAATGCGTGTAAATCAGCATCCCGCCCACAAGCCATCGCATGACCGCCAGATGCTCGCAGGAACAAGGCTGAAACCAGAATTGTTCCCAGTTGGTAAACAGGGTTTGAAACCAGCCGGCAATTCCCGTCAGAGGACCGCGTTTCATAGACGCTCCTCCACAAACTGGCTGCGATGAAATTCACCCACCACGTCCTCGTGGAACAGCGATCGATCATCCAGCGTACGTCCCGCCAGGAATTCGATCCGCGAAGGCAGGTCATGAAAAATCTTCGTGACGACGACGTCCTGAGCCCCATTCTGCAGACATAGTTTTCTGGCAAACGATCGTGCCCAGATCGGCTCGGCTTCTGGCGGACCGTTGCCCAGGAATTCAGACATCATGAAATAGCGGTGATAAAGAAGTCTCGGCTCGATTTCATTCGTGGGAAACCGCAGCGTCTGCTGCTCGCCGTTCGGAAATGTCATGTCAAACGACAGAAGATTCGCACCACCAGGCTGCGGTGAAAAGTATTTCCAGCCGTGGTTCATATAAAGCAGTTGCAGGTACGGCACCGCGACCACCGAGCTGCGTTGCTGGAGTTCCGAAGACGGGTAAATCGAAATCGGCCCCGCGACAATGCAGAACAGATGAAAAACCAACCAGACGTTGACAAGCAGAAAGCCAAGTTTAGACAGCGATATCGTCATGATGGCCAGAAGTGATAAGGCAGGACTCGGATTCGGAAGCTGGGCAGTATGCGCAGCTTGAAACGATAATGGCGGATCGCCATCTTAGTCCCAGTGCCGTCCACTTGCGAGAATCTTCTGTGGTCCGGACGACATTTTCCGCCAAGCTGTCTCTCCCAACCGGACAATCTGGACATCGTTTGTTGGCTAAACACCCTTCAGGTCATCCAGAAGACTCGACGCTGGTTTTTCCTGTTCCTTATAATCCGTCCCACCTATAATCTCTCCACCCTGAACTTTCGATTTTCCCAACTCCCGTCCGGCGCGGTCTCGTCGATTCCAAACCCTTTATGAACATCGTCTTGTATCCTCACCCCGCTCTCCGCACAAAGTCGGTTCCCGTCACCAAGATCGACGCCAATCTCAAACGCACCGTCGAAGAGATGTTCAGCTTGATGTACGAAGCCAAAGGGATCGGGCTCGCCGCCAACCAGGTCGGGCTTCCCTGGAGATTGTTCGTGATCAACCTGACTGGTGACGCGACCAAGAAAGAAGAGGAGATGGTCTTCCTCAACCCGGAGATCGTCAAACGCTCCCCCGCGACTGATGAAGACGAAGAAGGCTGTCTGTCAATTCCCGATCTTTACGGCCCGGTCACACGCTCTTCGAAGATCATCGTCGACGCGTTTAACCTTCAGGGCGAAAACTTCGAAGTCGAACTCGACGAACTGGCCGCCCGCGCCGTTCAGCACGAGTATGACCACATTGAAGGTGTCATGTTCACCGACCGCATGAGCGAATCCAACTTCCGCAACGTGGAAGGGGTCCTGGAACGCTTTGAACAAGAACACAAACGCGCCCAGGCAGCCGGGCATCTGAAGTCCGATGAGGAACTCAAAGCAGAACTCAAAGAACTCGCCTCAAAGCAGGGCGGCTGATACAAACGCCATTTCAACCAGCGAAGTCACAAGAGTCGTGCGGGCTTAATGCGTTCGTATAATTACAGCGGCAGGCTCACGGGCTGATTCTGTTCATGACTCAGCCAGGCTGCTTCGGTGAATTCCATATAGCGGATCGCGGCGGTGAAGGTCGTGAATTTCACTTCGTTCTCGCCACGCACGGCTTGAACGAATTCTTCTTCCACCCGCCAGCCACCCTTCTCATCTTCAGGCAGCTCGACGAGTTGGAGTTCCTTCTGGCCGATGTGACCGACAGAGACGCGTTCGGTCGGAGCCAGTTCCCACTTGATCGTCCCTTCGGTGCCGTAGAAGTGCACCTGCTGACCAGGGCCGAAGAGGTTGACGCCGCTGATGTGATACAGGCCGCGGGCACCGTTTTCGAACTGGCTGACGATCTGAATGCTGTCGGGAAGCGTCACATCTACCATCGTCTGATTCTTCTCAGCGGACGGGCGTCGAGGCTCGAACAGTTTCATCTGCGAGAACACCCGGCTGGTGCTTGGGCAGTGTCGATTAACGACTTCCTGCAGCATCCCCAGAGTCAGCACGTTGCGGCCACTCTTGGTTGCATCCTGACGCCAGTGCATCTCCTTTGAGTAATCCCAGAACATGTCGTCAGCACCGATGACAACGACCTCGCGCAATTCGCCGAGGAAGCCCTGAGCGATGATCTTGGAAACGAAGTCGTGATGGACCAGCCCCATCGGGCAGGGAACGACCTGAGTGATCAGATCAGGATGCTCATAAGCAAGGTTGAGCATCAGGCGGGCTTCGTCGAGATTCGACGCCATCCGGGCTTCACACAGGACGTGCTTATCCGCCCGAAGAGCAGCGCAGGTGATCTGGCTATGCATGTTCGGCCAGGTGCCGATGACGATCGCGTCGATCTCTTTATCGTCAACAAGTTGCTGCCACTCGTCGTAGACCTTGGGAATGCCAAATTCCTGAGCGACCTGCTTGGACGAAGCCAAAGTCCGATTGCAGACGCCCACAATCTTCACATCGGGAATCGAGCGAAATCCCGGGATGTGTTTCAGCCGACAATTTCCGCCAGCTCCGACGATACCGATGCGTAACATGAGTGCAAAACCTGAGAAGCACGCGTTCGAACTGTCAACACGTCGTCAACCAGTGTCCGAAAGCAAACCATCAATTTATCGCGATTTGATTCGAGAGGACAGCCAGCCGCCCCCGTTTTCTCCCGCCGTGTGGAAATTGCTGCTATCGTATCAATTGGATCTAATCTGCATCAAAATCAATCTCGTCACCACCCGCATAGAGCCAGCCGCGAAATTTCGCTTTCAGGTTGCCCAGGAAATCATAAAGTGAACCAGAAACAGCTCTTAAGTTGGCTCGGCCCAGTTTTCCTGCTGGTGTTCTTTCTGTTATTTTATACGCAGGAACTGCCGAATAACCGGCCATTCACCCGGCTGGATCTGTGGGAAACTCTGCCTGACATCTATCTGGTCAAACTGATTTTGCCTTACTACGAGGCGAAACCTTCCCCCAATGGCTGGTACTTTCTGCCGCAACGCTTTCCCATGATTGGAGTTGGGCTCTTCGTTCTCCTGGGAAGCTGGGCGATCGGGCGACTGGCTCTTCGGGGCGTCAATCGCTTGCAGCAGACGCCGATGATGTTGACTCGATTTGAATCGGAAGTCATCGCCATCACCCTCGGCCTTTCCCTCTGGTCATTGCTCACGTTGGGCCTGGGGCTTGCGGGCATGTTGTCGCAAGTGCTGATGATCGTCTTGCTGATATTGTCGATGGCAGCCGAGTTCATGGTGCTGGGAGGCTGGAAAGGGTTGATCCCTGCTTCCTCGGGAAACGAACAGATCATCTCGACCACGAAGCTTGCCATCCTGCTGACGCTGGCTGCTTTTGTCGGGGTGACGTTCCTCGGGTCGCTGCTGCCCGAAGCGGATTTTGATGTGAAGGAATATCACATCCAGGGGCCCAAGGAGTTCTACCAGAACGGCGTCATCACGATGCTGCCTCACAATGTCTATACGTCGTTCCCGTTTCTGACGGAGATGCTGACGCTGTCGTCGATGGTGATCTATGGCGACTGGTACTGGGGAGCGCTGGCGGGCAAGTTTGTGCTCGCGAGTTTCTCGCTCTGGACGGGACTGGCGGTCTTCGCGATCGCCAATCGCCTCTTCGGCAACTTCGCGGGCTGGATGGGATTGCTCATTTATCTGACGGCCCCATGGACCTATCGTATCTCGATTATCGCCTACACCGAAGGGGGATTGAGCTGCTACGTCGCGGCGACGCTGCTGATGGCGGTCGTCACGACGATGAACCGATTCAAAGGTCTCGACTGCACGCGGGAAGCCTTGCTGACAGGATTGCTCGCGGGGGCGGCGGTCTCATGCAAATACCCAGGGATGGTGCAGGTGGTGATTCCGATGGGGATGTGGATGCTGGTTGTGGCATTCCTGTCTCACATGCTCCCAACGGCTTCGACAAGCCTGGAAGCTACTGAATCCAGTCACCCGAAACCGGCAGCCAGGCCAACGACTCACATCCGAAGCGGAGTCATGATCGTCACCGCCTACATTCTGGGGACATTCATCACCTTTGGTCCCTGGATGGCAAAGAACCTCGTGGAAAACGGGAACCCTGTTTATCCACTGCTCTATAGTGTCTTCGGCGGGGCGGACTGGTCGCCAGAACTCGATCAGAAATGGAAAGACGCGCACTATCCCCACAATCACACCATCAGCTCGTTTCTGTTCTTCCTGAAAGACATCCCGTTCGTCAACGATTGGCAGAGCGTGCTGGTTTATGGGTTCGCGATGTTGACGCTGCCGTTTGTTGTCCGATCGGTCGCGACTCGCTGGCTGTGGATCTATCTGGGGATTTTGTTCCTGGCCTGGTGGGGACTGACGCATCGTCTGGATCGCTTCTGGGTGCCGATGCAGCCGATTGCGTGTGTGCTGGCGGGGGCGTCGTTTTCGTTCATGAGCCAGGGCGAGCGCTGGAGATCGATGCCATTTGTGATTGCGGGGCTGGTCTTCAATCTCGGTTTCATCGCGAGTGGCTTGTCGGGCGACAATAGTTATCTTTTCGACCTGACGAAAATGCGTGAAAGCAGCGGCAAGCTGACGGTTCCGGAAGTCATGGCGGTCAACGAACTGACCAAGGGGAATGTGCTCTGCGTCGGCGAGGCGGAGGTTTTTGACGCGACGTTCCGCCCGATCTACAACACTGTTTTCGATTGCTCGATCTTTGAAGACTGGACCTCGCGAGAAGAGGACGCAAAGCTTCCCGCCGCGGACAAGCAGATGAAAGATGCGGCCTCGATCCGGAAGATCTTCAGCGACCACAAGATCGAGTTCGTCCTGGTCAACTGGGCCGAGATCCTGCGCTACCGCACCAGCTACCGCTACACCGATTATGTGACCCCGAAACGCTTCGAGAATCTGGTGGCTGGCGGCGTCCTCAAGCCGGCTCTTCCCGGATATCCCTTCTTCCGCCCGATGGACTCGTTCAACCAGACCGAGCGTGATGAGATTGCAAAATGGGCTCCTGAACTGGTCGTCACGTATGACGGGAAGCCATATTTCATGACGGCGCAGATCTTTCCGGTGACAAATGCCCCCTGATTTAAAATCAAAAGAAGACTTACCACAGAGGCACGGAGGACACAGAGTTTTCAACTGAGACCATGAAAAGTTTCCTCTTCCTCTGTGCTCTCCGTGTCTCTGTGGTGAAATCTCTTTGCTCCTTCTGATGAAACATGATGACCGAAAAAGAATCGAAAATGACTTCGGCGACTAGTCTCATTTTTGCGGGAAAATGTCTCCAGACGGAATTGTGCTAAAGCCTTTTGGGAAATCACTTTTCAAACATTCAAAGTTTCAGATTCGTTGTTGACAGCCGGTAGAAAAGATCGAAATACTAGTAGTGATAAACAATGTTGAATGTTGGAGGCCATCGTGATGTCGATGGCTGTGCCCGCCCCTTTTCCTTCCCTCCTGAAACGAACCTGCCTGCATGAATCGATGGTTTCAAACATTGATGCTCGCTGCGCTGCTCCTGGGCTGTGCTTCCATTTCGCGCGCCGAGGAATCTGCTCCAGTTGTTACATCGGAAGCGTTCAACCAGCTGCTGACGAAATACTGCGCCGACTGCCATAATGCGGATGACTCGGAAGGCAATCTGCGTGTCGATCAGTTCAAATCCGTCGATGACATTTTCGCGGACCGGGCGACCTGGAAAAAGGTCCATAAACAGCTCCGCTCGGGCGGTATGCCGCCTGCAGGAAGTGATCGGCCGGACGATGCGACGCGCGATGCGGTTTCCGTTTGGCTGGATGCGCAGCTGAATACGATCGACTTTTCCAAGCCGATTGATCCAGGGCACGTGACCGTCCGTCGGCTGAATCGCAGCGAGTATGACAATACGATTCGCGATTTGTTTGGGATGTCTTTGCAGCTGTCGTTTCAGTTTCCGGCCGATGATGCGGGGTACGGGTTCGATAACATTGGCGATGTGCTGACGATTTCGCCGTTGCATCTGGATAACTATCTGGATGCCGCGGAGTCGGTCACGCGGGAACTGCGACGACTCGAAGGTAACAATCACAACTACGGCTACTATCATCTCGACATCGGCTATGACGGCGCACGTCAGCGTGTCGGCGATCGGTATTCTCTGGTCGCGACAGGAACAGTCGGGTTCATTGATTCCAACATTCCGCTGCCCGGGGAATACACGATCGGCGCGAAAGTGGAAGTTCGCCCGTCGTTTGCAGACACGAAGCTGGATCGTTTTCGTCGCGGTGAACGACCACGGGTCGCGGAACGCAGAGATCCTCCGGCTGACGAGAAAGCCGAGATCGAGCGCCTGAATGGTCGGACGAAAGCGAAAGTCTTCTGGAATGGGGAAGAGATCGCTGCTCAGGTGCTGGAAGCCAATTCCGATCCGGGCAAGGTGAAGACGTATCACATTGAAGCACGCGTCAAAGTCAAACCGGGCAAGCATGATCTGCGGTTCGCGCATGTTCTGGGGCATGAGTTCGATGAGTTTCGAGAGGACACGGGTTATCTCCTGAGTCGCGAGGCGCATCAGGTTGGGCTGGTGACGATGTATGTGCGACGCGAGAAAGGGATCGCGGAAGAGACGATGCCGCCTGCGGCCCTTGCGTACCTGAAAGCCACCCGCCGATCGGATGAGCCTGCAAAATCGCGTGTCGAGACCTATCTGAAAGAAGCTCTCCCCCGCGCATTTCGACGGGACGTCAGCGACGAAGAACTGGCTCGATGGAATGGATTTGGGGAGTCTCTCATTGACAGCGGAATGGAGACGGCCGCGGTTATTGATCGTCTGACACAAGCGATGCTGGTGTCGCCTGAGTTTCTGTTTCGTAAGGAACTGCTGACGGATCGCGAGAGCGATGATTTGATCCAGCCACTCGATTCGTGGGCGATGGCGAGTCGGTTGTCGTACTTCTTGTGGAACAGCATGCCGGATGATGAACTGCTCGCGCTGGCTCGCGAGGGGAAATTGACGGATGAGGAAGTCATCCGTGATCAGACGCAGCGGATGTTGAAAGATCCGAAGTCGCAGGCGTTTATCGATTCGTTCTTCGGACAGTGGCTGGGACTGCGGAGGCTCGATGGGGTGCAGGTTGATTCCAGGACGTTTCCGAAGTTCAGCTCAAAGATGAAGATCCAGATGAAGCAGGAGACGGAGCAGTTCGTCACCTCGATCGTGCGGGAAGACCGTAGTCTGCAGGACCTCTTGACGGCCAAATACACCTTCATCAATGACGAACTGGCCCGGTTGTACGGGATCGATGATGTCGAAGGGGGCCTTTATAAGCGGGTTGATCTGTCGAATGTCCCGCGCAGTGGGTTGCTCACGCATGCGAGTATACTGACATTATCGAGTTATCCGACCCGTACCTCGCCGCCCAAGCGCGGGAGCTGGGTGCTGGAGAATATCCTTGGGGATAAGCCGCCTGATCCGCCGCCGGGGGTGAGTGCGCTCGATTCGACGCAGCAGAGCAATCCGAATCTTTCGCTGCGTCAGCAGCTGGAGTTGCACCGGACGGATCAGACGTGTGCATCGTGTCACCGCGTCATGGATTCGATCGGGTTTGGCCTGGAGAACTACAACGCGATCGGCGAGTGGCGTGTCGATGATCAGGGGAAAGCCATCGATCCGAGCGGGACGCTGCCGGGAGGCGAGGCGTTTTCCAATTCGATGGAGCTGCTCAAGATTTTGAGTGGTCGCGAAGAGGAGTTCGCCAAGTGCATGACCGAGAAAATGCTCACGTACGGACTCGGACGTGGGATGGAATATTATGATCGAGTGGCGGTCGAAGAGATTGTCAGCCGATTGAAAATAGACAAGTACAAGTTTTCGACGCTGGTGGAGCAGATCGTGTTGTCACGACCGTTTCGTTTGCAGCGCCGGGATCCGGGGATGACGGAAGTGACGTCTGCACCGTGAGACGTAATGCCTGTTGTCGTGCTTGATTACTGTAACCGTACTCTCGCCTATCGCTCACCCTCCTCCGCCCTTCGGGCACCTTCTCCCCTCAAGGGAGAAGGGACAATGATTGGGAACGTAACTATGAAACAGAAGTTTGACTGGACTCACAAAAGCCTTTCTCGTCGCACTGTGTTGAAGGGTGTGGGGGTGACGTTGGGGTTGCCGTTTTTGGAGGCGATGTGGCCGGCGTCGAAGGTGATGGCGGGGGATGCGTCGGTTGCGTCGAAGGTGTTTCCGACGCGGCTTGCGTGGGTTTATTTTCCGAACGGGGTCGTGCAGGATAACTGGGCTCCGACTGGGGCAGGGCGTGAGTTTTCTTTGAATGACACGACGTCGGCACTGGAGAGTGTCCGCGATGATGTGACGTTGATCACGAATCTGCGTGTCGATAAAGCGTTTGCCAATGGAGATGGCGCAGGAGATCATGCGCGTTGTGGTGCGGTTTATTTGACGCAGTCGCAGCCGAAGAAGACGGGCGGGAAGGATGTTTATCTGGGGACGTCGGTCGATCAGGTCGCGGCGCGGGCTGTTGGTGGGCAGACACGACTGGCGTCGCTGGAACTGGGGACCGAGCGTGGCGAAGAATCGGGGCAGTGTGACTCGGGGTACAGCTGCGTCTACATCAACAACATCTCGTGGCGTTCGCCGACGCAGCCGATGCCCAAAGAGACCGATCCACGTCGGGCGTTTGAGCGGCTGTTCGGTGGTGCGGCGAATGATCCGCAGACAGCGCGACGTCTGGAGTCCAGGCAGTCGATTCTCGACTTTGTTTCGGGAAGCGCGTCTTCGTTGAAGTCACAGCTTGGGTCCAGTGACCGGGCGAAGATGGAGGAATATTTCCAGAGCGTGCGCGATGTCGAGCAGAGGATTGAACGATTCTCGACGATGCCCGCGATCGATGTGCCTGCGGAGTATCTGCCTCCTGAAGATCCGGGATCGCATGAGAACCGCCTGCGTTTGATGTACGACCTGATCGCGATTGCGTTTCAAACCGATGCGACGCGCATTGCGACCTATATGCTGGCGAACGCGCAGACGAACCGGGTGTATCGCAATCTCGGCGTCTCGGAAGGTCACCACCAGCTGACTCACAGCACGAACCGCGAGGAAGAGATTCGCAAGATCGACCGCTTCCTGCTGGCCGAGTTTGTTCGCTTCGTCGAGAAGATGAAGTCGATTCCCGAAGGAGATGGAACGCTGCTGGATCACAGCATCATCTGCTACGGCAGCGGGATGGATGACGGGCGTAAGCACGGGCATGCGAACGTGCCGTGTGTGGTGGCCGGGAAGGGGAACGGGGCGGTCACGAACGGCGTTGTGCTGCAGGCGGCGAACGAGACTCCGATGGCAAATCTATTCCTGTCGATGCTGAATGCGACGGGGGCCAACGTAGAACGGTTTGGAGACAGCACGGGGATGCTGGCAGGACTCAAAAGTTAGGGATGACGGATGAGCCGGAAAACGCCAACGTGCCATGCTTGCGGGTTTGGGCTGTCTCTTACCCACATTTCCGCCTCATCGTCCGTCTTGTTTGCAGGATGAGTTGGAGTTTGGTGGTGCCGCGCCACAGGGTCAGCTAGCCCGGGGAGCCGTCGTGCTTTCGGCCCAGGAAGCCGCCGAGCATCGCCAGTTGGCGGAGGAACTCCTGGATCGTCCAGCTTCCTTCGGGCCAGCGCTGTTTGTACTGGGGACTCTCGGCAGTGCGGTGGTCATAAAGCGCTTCGACCCATTCTGTCGGGGCCACTTGATCAGGGGCACGCTGGGGCTCGATCGCGGCGACCGACTTCATTCTCAGCAGACGGATCGCCGTCACGCTGAGCACTCCCGTGATGCGGGCCAGCCTCGCGCCGGTCTGGGATTGACGTTCTTCCACCTGACAGCCGGTTTTGAGGGCCTTGTGATACTCTTCGATCAGCGGACGCCGGGTATACATCGCTGTGATGGCTTGAGCATCTTCTAACGACGTGATGGCATGAGAGCTATAAAGCACCCAGCGCAGCGTCCAAACTCCGCTTCGGCCCACGCCTGCACCTCCCACACGATCTGCGACATCTCTGGCGACCTTGCCCATGACGACTCCTTCCTGATGCACTCTTCCTGAGATCTGTCCGATGCTCCCGAACACTTCGCGCAAGCTCACATCCGTCGCCCCCAGAGGGCAAACCCAATGCCAATGCCCCCTCACTCACACCACCACAAAAATCCCCGAGCCAAACAACACCCACCGGCCACCGAAGAAATGTAAAAATGACAGTGGGTTGTAAAAATGTGGGTAAGAGACAGCTCAAAGCTGTGAGCATGGCACTTTGGGAAGATCCTCGCTGAATTAAGTGGGGATTGGTATTAGTTTCAAATTCAGAAACGCAAAGAGCACGTTCACAATAGTGAGCGTGCTCTTTGCATTTAATGTCGTTGTCAGCTCGGCACGGCTGGCACAGCCGTGGCACACGAGAGTCGAAGAAGAATCTTCCATTAGTTGCTGGAGGCGGCGACGCCGGCGGGAGTCGGTTGCTGGTTGCCGGCTTCGTACATCTGGCGGACTTCGTCGTCGGAGAGTGGGCGGTTGTAGATGGCGAATTCGTCGATCAGTCCACGGAAGCCTAAGCGTGAGCCCGTTGTTTCCTGGGCCTGTCCCAGCATGAGACCAGTCGGGACTTCGGCAGTCAGTAGCGGGCCTTTCTTGGCAGATTCTTTCTGGCCATCCAGGTACACCGTCAGGACAGCCTGCTCTTCGCCCGCTACAGGACGGATCGTCCCGACGACCTGATGCCAGTCGCCAGCGGTGAAGTCGCTGGTCGTTTCGACCTCGATCTGGTTACGGGTATTGATCGGTCCCGTGGAGAACTGAAGAACACCTTTGCCCTTGATGCGGTGAATGCGCCAGGACGTTCGTCCGCGGTTCATCAGGGCGTAGCTTTCATTGTTTTCTGGATCAGCGCGGAACCAGACGGCCAGCGTCACGCCTTTGGAGAAATCGACCTGCTGCAGAAACTCGTGAGAAACCCCAATAAACTCGTCGGCGAGTTTGTTCTGGAAGCCGACAGCTTCTTTGTTCTCAAAGCGGCCTGGGGCTGGCTGAACATTGCGCGAGGCGAGCTTGGCTTTGGCAATAGGGGATTTACCCGCCTGATTGTCAGCGGCTGTACCCTTGTTGTCTTTGCCCTTCAAAAATGTGCTGTGCCAGACGAGGGTTTCGTCATCCTGCATCTGCTTGGTGTAGGCCAGCCAGCGTTCTTCAGGAGAGGCGGGAGTTGCTGGCTTGTCTTCTTTCCTGTCTGGCTTTTTCTCGTCAGGTTTCTTCTCGTTTGTCTTCGGCGTATTCGCGGGAGTCATCGCGACATCGACGCCGGGGGGCTTTTCGTCAGGCTTTTTGTTGGCGACTGAGGTGTCTGTCGGTGGCTTTGGTTTCTCGCCTTCCGGTTTTGGTTTTTTCTCTTCGTTCTTCTTATTGTTGTTCGGTTTCTTTTCCTCGTTTTTCGCGACGTTATTCGAGGCTGGCTTGGTTTCTGCGGGCTGATTCTTCTTCGACTCATCAACCTTTTTGTCGATCTGCTGCTGCGTCATCGGCGATGGCGAAACTTCGCGGGAATTCTTATTGAACAGGCTTGAGACGGAATAAAAGACGATGAACAGAACCGCGATCATCAGCGTCGAAATCGCGGCGACGAGTGTGACCGTCTGGGAGTCGTTGTTCTTCTTTTTGATCGGCTTCGTATTTGTCACGCGAGAGCGGGAGCCGATGGTCGAACGTGCGTTGATTGTAGACGGCGGAGCCATTGTCGCCGTGCCGCCGCGAGCTGTTGCAGCGGCGGCTTTCTTGCGTGGGACAGACGGGAGATCGAGCTCGGCCATTTCGTTGATGGCCTTGAGGAACTCATCTTCTGCCTGGCTGGACTGAGTGCCGCTGTCTTTGGTGACGCCCGAGGGGGAGGCTGGCTTCTTCGTGTCGCTGGACGAATTGATTTTAGCGTCTGCCGTGGGCGTGTCCTGATTGATCAGGTTGAAATTGATCTGCGAGGCTTCCGGGCTGCGGCCGAGGTATTCATCGATCTCGCTGATGCGGAATTTGACCGCGGTTGGATCGTAGGGCGGGACGATCCGCGAGGCATAAGGCGTGAGCGCCTGAATGACCTCTTCGCAATTCTGGAAGCGGTCTTCCGGCTTTTTGGCCAGCATTTTATGGATGGCGGCGGCGAGCTCGTCGGGGATATCCGGGACGTGCTGTTTGATGTGGACCGGCGGTTCCATCTGGTTGAGAAGGAGCTTCTGGGCCGTCGTCTTGCCGGGGAAGAGGACCTTGCCGGAGATGATGGTGTAGAATGTGGCTCCGAGGCTGTAGATGTCGGCACGAGGGTCGACTTTATGAGAATCGAGGGCCTGTTCGGGAGCGATGTAATCGATGGTGCCGAGCTGGTTTTCAGCGACTGTCAGAGAATGGTTCTGCGTCCCGTCGAAGCAGGCGACGAGTCCGAGATCGAGAACTTTGATTTCGCCCGACGTCGCGACCAGGAGGTTGCCGGGTTTGATATCGCGGTGAACCATGCCGTTCTTGTGGGCATGCTGGAGGGCGCTGGCGGCCTGCATCATGTAATCAGCGGCCTGCTGATACGGAATCGGGCCGAACTTGATGACCTGATTGGCTGCGTCAATCCCTTCGACATACTCCATCACGAAGTAGGGGATGCCGTTTTCCTGATCGAAATCGTAGGCGCGGATGATGTTGTGGTGCTGGAGCCCTGCGACAGCACGCGCTTCTCGTGTGAAGCGGGCGAGGACTTCTTTCTGCATGTGCTTGGGAATGTTCTGGCGGACGACCTTGATCGCGACGAGTCGCTGCATCGTGATCTGTTCGGCGAGATAAACTTTCCCCATTCCACCGGCTCCGAGGAGCTCGAGGAATTTGTACTTGCCAATGTAAAAGCCTTTGAAGCGGCCTTCGAGGAGCTGGCGGACCTGATAAGTCGTGCAGACTTTATTCTTGATGAGGATCAGGGCGAGCTTTTGCGGATCCTGAGCGGTTGGTCCTAAGCTTTTCAGCTGTGTCCTCAGGGTATCGAGCAGATTTTTGTGAACCAGCTGGCTGGACTCGAGGACCGCCAGAAGTTCTTCACCTGTCGTTGGTTTGCCCATACCTGGAAACCTCGATCTGTGAACAGGATCTGAAGGCGCTCAGATCATGTCGTGGTCAGACCACTCTCGACTCATGTTGCACGATGGGTTTTGGCTGAATCTCGACAGGAAATCAACCGTCGAACACATCAAAATGTGGCGACGTTCCGGAACATGTTGATAGATAAGGAGAAACGACTTGAGGCACTGAGAATACGGGTTGGGAAATTACCAGTGAAACGAATCGGTTCCATGTTTGGATGTGATTCACTGCGAACGCAGCATGATGAAATTATAATGAACACTTAGACGAATTGGGACAGACAAAAGACAATGGATGCGTCGGATTCTTTGGAATTTTTGTCAGTTGTCACGGGAGATATCGGATGACAGGACGTTAGGATTATGCAGGAAAATCGAGCCCATCGTGAGATGGTGACTCAACAAAGTTGTCTGACCAGTGTGGTCCAAGATCGAGGTGAGATGCAAGAGAATTCTGGTTTGATCCTGGCTTCGCGGTCGCCACGTCGCAGGGAACTGCTGGCGCATCTGGCGGGGGTGGACGGATTTGAAGTCTTTGCTCCCCCAAACTCGGAGGAACTGGGATTCGAGGATTGTCATGATCTGGAAAGTATTCAGGCTCGCATGACCGAGATCTCGCGAGGGAAAATCGCCCAGGTGCGGACTCACGCCCAGACAAGCGACTCGCGAGCAGTTCTCGGAGCGGATACGATCGTCGTTGCCCAGGCTGATGATGGGAGTCTCGTTGTTCTCGGACAGCCTCCGGTCGAGGGTGACTGGAAAGCCGTCGTCAGGGAATGGTTCACGCGATACTACTTTCAGCGTCCGCATCTTGTGCTGACGTCGGTGACTCTTGATCTTGGACTCGAGGTGAAAAGCAAAGTCGTCCGGACGGAGGTTTCGTTTCGGGAGGATTCGAAGGGGCTGGTCGAGTGGTATCTATCGACGGGCGAGTCCCTGGGCAAAGCGGGTGGATATGGGATTCAGGGTGCAGCGGGGGTGTTTATTGAACGTGTCGAGGGGAGCCTGACGAATGTGATTGGGCTGCCGATGTTTGAAACGCGGGAGTTGCTGGAAGAAGCGGGGCTTCTCCCGTAGGGTCCGCTGTGCGGACCGTAGAACGGTATCATACAATTGGATACGCGATAAAAAGTGAAGCCGGATTGACGGTCCGCACAGCGGACCCTACTGGAGAGAGACTTGTCTCTGATTTCGACGGAAGATGCGGGAATTGTCATTGGAGGGCGTCGGCTGGCGTCGCGGTATTTTCTTGCGCCGTTGGCGGGGTATACGCAGCTGGCGTTTCGGACGGTCATGCGCGAGCAGGGGGGAATGGGGCTGGCGACGACGGACCTGGTCCTCGCGACTCACTTGGCGCACGAGCATCGACGGTCGTTGGAGCTGGTCAGGACGTGGGGTGAGGACTCGGCCAACTGTGATCGTCCGCTGACGGTGCAGATTTATGGCAGTCAGATTAAGGACATGGTGCGGGCCTGCAAGTGGCTGGTCGATCATGGGTATGAAGCGATCGATCTCAACATGGGTTGCCCGATGGCGAAGATCAATGGGAATGGGGGTGGCGCGAGGTTGATGTGCGATGCAGCCGGGGCTCGCGCGACGGCGGAGGCACTCGTCAATGCGGTCAATGTTCCTGTCACGATCAAGATGCGTCTCGGCTGGGACCGTGACACGATCACCGCACCGGAACTAGCCCGTCAGTTTGAAAACGTCGGCATTGCGGCGGTGACGGTGCATGGGCGGACGCGAGAACAGGGTTTTCATGGACGGGTTTCGCTGGAGGGGATTGCTGCGGTCGTTGATGCGGTTTCTACGATCCCTGTGGTCGGAAACGGCGATGTCCTTACGCCGGAGGATGCATTGCGAATGCGGCAGGTGACAGGGTGTCATGCGGTCGCGATTGGACGGGGGGCGATGATGGATCCCTGGATCTTTCGGAAGCTGGCGCAGATGACACAGGGAGAGGAAGTGACGCAGCCGACGAAGGACGAGCAGATCGGATTTCTACGCCGACACTTCGCGCTGATGGTCGAATTGCATCCGCACGACTGCTGCTTTTTGTTTCGCAAGTTTGCCGCGTGGTATGGAGCGAAGCTGGGGATTCCGGAAGAGCTGGAAGATCGCCTGCGCAAGTTTGAATCGCCGGAGGAGTTTGAGCAGATTGCGGAGTTGATCGAACAGCGACATGGGGAGCGAGAGAGTTTGATTCCGACGGCGCTGGTGAAGGTGCCGAATGGACCGGTGGAGCATTGGTGATGGGAATGCGTCGAACTCACTTAGGGTGCTGGTGAGGCTTTGTGAACCTCACCCAACGTGAGCTTGAACGTCGTTTTGGTGCGATTCGAAGACTCACCAGCACCCTACTTTTCCCGGCTTCCGCCCGCTCGCCTAAGAGGGTTACATGACCCAGTCGAGGGATTTGTGTTCTTCGGGGGTTTCGAGGGCTTTGTCGCCGAGGGCGTCGATGAGGTCGGACCAGGTGCGGTGGTGTTTTTCGAGGATGAGGATGGCGTTTTCGATCTGGGTCGGGTTGCGTGAGAACTCGGCTTCCATGAGATTGCGGTAGACAAAGACGAACAAGCCGCGGAGGTCTTTGATCATGTCGGGTTGTTGATCGTCTTTGAGGCCTGCGAGGAGTTCGGAGACCATTTCGCGGGAGCGAGAGAGGGCATCGCCGAGGGATTCGTAATCGCCCATTTCGAGAGCGGCCTGGGCGAAGCGGGCAAAACGCAGCGCTGCCTCCACGACGATCAGGTGCAAACGGTGTGGCGGTGCCGTCAGGACGGACATTTCGAGATATTCGTTTTGTGGATTCATTGGTCGCATTCGCTATGGGACGTCGTTTACTGGGGGTCAGCTGGAAATCCTGACCCCAGCCACCCGACGCTTAATTCTTGTTGTTGCTGTTGAGGATGGCGGTCAGGGATTCCTGCTGGTTGTTGAGGGACGAGATGGCTGAGTCCATCGCGACCAGCTGATTCAGGATGCGTGTTTTTTGTGATTCGAGGAGGGCTTGAAGGTTTTCGACGCGCTCGTTGATGTCGTTGATGTTGGTGTCGATGGCATTCTTCTGGAGGATGAATGTTCCATCGACGGTGTCCGTCAACGAATCGACGGCGTCTTCCAATCGCTTGCCGAAGCCGGTCGCCGACTCGGAGAAGAACGTTGTGAGGTCGGCGTAGTTGCTTTCCAGGAGGTCATCGAGCTTGTCTTCGTCAATCTCGAGTTGCCCCTCGGTGTTGTATTTGATCCCCATTCCCACGAGTGAGCGGACCGTGGAGGTGGCAGGCCCGGTTTGAGTGAAGAGCAGAGCGTCGAGTCGCTGCATGGTCCGCTGGACGACGCTCGATCCCTGGAGGATGCCTCGCTCCTGGGTTTCCGGATCGAACTTGGTCAGCTCTTTGGTGAGGTCAATGACGGCGTTGAAGTTCTCGACGAACTTGGTGAGTTCCTCTTTGATGGCGTCTTTTTTGGGACTGAGGGTGATTTCGACGGGCGTGGTGCCGGTTTTGAGGACGTCGATGTTGATGCCGGTGACGACGTTGGTAAAAGTATTCGTCTGCGAAGAGACGAGGAACGAGTTGTCGGACCCGCCGAGCCTGAGGACCGCGTCCTGGCCTTGGACGATCGTCGAGAAACCGATGCCCAGGCCGGTATCGTCGAACATCAGGTTGCCGGCTTTTCCGGACAAGGCCGAGGAGATGCTGAGGCGATTGGCGTTGAAGGAGCTGCCGTCGTTGATAATGCTGGCGTTGGCGAAGGCGCCCTGGGCTTTGATCTTGGTGACGACGTTTTCGAGTGTATCGGTGCTTGTCACATCGAGGACGATGGCGTTGCGCGAGATGATTGCCTGCTGGCCGGAGCCGTTGACTTTACTCTCGCCCAGGATGCGGAGGTCTTTGGCGGTGGTGCCGCCGTTGAGTTCTTCGACCTTGATCTTGCCGGTGCCGCCCGATTCGTCGATGAGTTCGAAGCCATCGCCGGTCTTGTTGAGCTGGGCTTTGATGTTGATGGTCGAATTGGCGTTGATGCGGTCGATGACGTCGCCGATGGTCTGGACATTCGCGCTGATCGTGATGATGCCGACGTTGCCTGCGCCGTCAGTGATCTGGAAGGAGCCGGTCGAAACGGTCGAGCCATCGGGGGCATAGTCGGCGAGAGCCGAGCCTTCGTTGAGAAAGCGTCGGTTGAGGCTGCCGGAGTTGACGGTATTGGACGCGACGTCTGCGGTGATCTTGAGGTCGGCTGCGAGTGTGCCGGTGACATCCGAGATCTGGATGTTGCTGGTTGTTGAGCCGGACGAATCGACGATCTTGATGCCGGTGCCGACGTCGTTGACGGTGGCTTTGAGGCTGAGTCGCTGGCCATTGGTGTCGGTGGCGGTGTTGATGGCGTAGAGGACTTCGTCGAGGGATTCTGCCGTCGAGAGGTTGAGATTGGTGGTTTTGCCCGTGCGGTCAGTGATCGAGATTTCGCCTGCAGTGACGCCCGCTCCGCCATTGAGGTTTCGCAGGAGAACGGAGTTCATGCCGGCGATCAGTTTACGCCCGGTGAGGACACCGCCCGTGGCTGCGGGGTCGAGGCCGAGGACTTTGGTGATCGTGGCGTTGTTGATGTCTTCCACGACGAGACTGCCTGCGCCGGTCGTTGTGTCGGTCAGGACGAAGCGGTCGTTCTCCAGAGACGCGGTCACCTTGCCACTGTTGCCTGTTGCGCCATTGATCTTGTCGAGGACGTCCTTGATGGTGGTGACGCCGTCGAGGTTGACCTCGAAGGTCGAGCCATCGGCGGTGGTCATCTTAAGGTCGGTTGCGCCGGTAAAGCCTCGGAACGTCAGGCCGTCGTTGAGCAGGTCGAGGGTGAAGTTCTGGTCGAGCTGGTAGATGGAATCGCCGGTGAGCGTGCTGCTGGCGACCGATTGTCGGATGCCGAGGCTTTGAGCGGTCGAGCCGTTGTTGACTTCAGTGATGGTCAGGTTGGACGTGGTGCTGCCGGAGGTATCGAGGAGGACGATCCTGCCGTTGACAGATGTGGCATCGACGGCGATGCCGGAGGTGTTGTTGATGGCGTCGATGGCATCCTGCATTGAGACGACTTTGGTCAGGTCGACTTCTGCCGTTGCGCCGCTGCGATCAGAGATGCGGATCTTGCCGCGGTTAATGCCCGAGCCGTTGTTGATGAGCTCGGACGGGGTTGATGTGGAGACTGCTCCGCCACGGGCGATGGTGATTTGACCGGCACCGATGGTCTGTGTGGAACTGGCATAACCCCGGCTGAGAACCTGTTGGGTCGCAGATTTTTGAAGAGCCTGGAAGACGTAGGTTCCTGCGGTCGCGGCGTTGGTGGAGCGGACCGTCATCTGTGACGTGTCGGGGTTGTTGATCGTCAGCTGGCCGAAGGTGTTCTTGGACTTGAGAGTCGCTGCGTTGATCGACATCGCGACCAGTTGCGACTGGAAGATGTCGATGCCCTGTTTGGTGCCTTCGTACTCGGTGACTTTCGCTTCATGGCGTGCAATGACCGCCTCAGAGCGCGCCGTCAGCGCCTTGATCACGTCATCATAATTGATGCCGCTGACGAGTCCGGTTGAGATGGAGAGGGAGGACATAAGTGATTGAAAGATGAGGGAGGAAGGATGAATCGGAACGTGATTGTCTAATTCTTGGGACGTCCGGGTTGTGCACAGTCCGATGAATCAGGGGATTCTCACGTCATTTATCGACGAAAACTGTGGGGGAGGTTGAGGCAGCGTTACAAACTGCCGGTTTTCCCCACGCGAATCAGACGATTACGGACGTTCAGGACGGAAAAACAGGAGGCTGATGTTGGTGTTCTGGTAGTGCAGATAGGGCAGGCGGCAGGATCGGAATAACCGGTAGCCTTGAGCCTGCATGAGGGCTTCGTACTCTGACTCTTCCCGGTTGTAGACGGGAGGGAGCCCGCCACGGCGCCATTTGCGTCCCATGATCTCTGCAATCACGACGACGGGGGCGGCCTGGCAGAGTTTCGCGGTGACCGACTTGACGGCTTCGTCGTCGATGTGAAGCAGGACGCAATAGGTGAAGGCCAGCGACGCGCGAGGGTATTCGTCGATGAAGTCGACCTTGGTGAACTGGTGCAACGGGAGCGAGCTTTGACATCGCTGGATCGCGTTGATGTTGACGTCGACGCCGCGATAACGTGCGGGGGGGAACGCTGAGGCGAGACGACCGTAACCGCAGCCGACTTCGAGGATTGTGCCGTCACCCTGGCCGGTGACGTGAGCGTGGTCGGCGTAGGGGGTGAAGAGAGTGGAAAGAAGTTCGCGGACGTTCCAGCCTTCGGGGAATTCGCCGAGGGTGGCGTTTTGGGGGATGATGTTCTGGAAGTTGTCGGACTCCCAGAATTTGGTGTGGTCGGCGTGGGGAGAAGACTGGAACGCAGAGGGCGCGGAGGGGAGCAGAGGTCGCGGAGTTTCTGGAACGTGGAGATTCTCGCTGGCGACGACTGGTTGAGCGTCGTTCGATGCTGGCTTCTTTGCGTCTTCGCGGCTTGGCGTTGAATCTGGAATTCTTACTCGGAGGTCTCTTCTGTCAGTAATATTCCAGTCTGGAATTGGCTGGCCTAGGTTACGGGCCTGATACCGGCTGCGGGCTTGTTGCATCAGGTCGGAGACGACGGTCATCCAGTCCCGGCCGGTAGCTGCGCGAGGTCCGGTGGAGTGCATGCCTCTGCGGTTGGCGAAGAAAGGCTGGTCGATCTTGATGCAGCGGTATTGTTCCCAGAGTCGCAGGTAGTAATGGAAGTCTTCCCCGGCATCGAGCCCTTCATGGAAGAGCGTTTTGAGCGCGATCTCCGTGCGGACGAAGTGGCCCATCTGCAGTGTGAGGAAAGGGTCGGTCTTGAGGATCTCTTCGTAGCGATCGGTCTTGCCCAACTGGTCGGGGCGAGCTTCTGCGACATCGCTGCCGTGCTGGAAGCTGTAGATCTGGCCCCAGATGGCGTCATAGTCGTTCAGGTAAGGTGCGACGGAATCGAAGGCATTGGGAACGAGGACATCGTCGGCGTCGAGGAAGAAGACCCATTCGCAGCCTGCATCCAACGCCTGCTTGAGGCCGAAGTTGCGGGCGTACGAGCGACCTGCGTTCCCCTGGAGATCATTCAGACGCAGCGGCATGACTTTGCTGAAGGGGCCGGGGAAGTCGGTGCAGGCGCGTTTGACAGAGTCGAGATTCTCTTCGTAGATCTGGGCATGCCCGGGACCGACGGGAGTGATGATCGCCAAACGCGGGGCGAGCTGAGCTGATGGGGCGACGGGGGTAACCGGTTCCTGGAGACGGTGATTGAAGTCTTGAAGCAGCATGGGGTTGTTGACTGTTGATTGAAGTTCGCGGGCGATGTCGCTGACGACCGGTGCCCATTCAAAGGCTTTTGACTGACGGAAGAGTTTCAGGCTCTTGTACCAGTAGCTGCGGTCCCCTTTGAGTAGCCAGCGCCATTCAGGAACTTTGGAGAGCATCGTCCAGCAGGGAACGCCGAGGGCGCCGGCGAAATGGACGGTCGCGTTGTCGATCGAGATGACCAGATCACACAACGACATCTGGGCGGCGAAGAGTTCCAGATTCTCGAGTGGATTTGACTCGGGGAAGTCATGCAGCGTCACGCCGAATTCGCGTTGAATGAGTTGCTTGTCGGCGGTGCAGTCACCGTATTGCAGGTTGACGAAGTGGACCCCCGGGGTCAGGAAAATTGGCTTCCATTGTTCGAGGGGCAGGCTGCGTTTGGTGCCGACTTCTTTGTTCTTTCCGCCACGCCAGGAGATACCGATTTTCAGCCCGGTTCCGAGGGCTTCGAAACGGGGCTTCCAGGCAGCGATCAGTTTGGGATCTGGGCGCAGATACGCGACACCCGGATGAGAGGCGATGCTGGGACGGAACATCTGCGGGAGATCGCCCATCGAGCGTGCCACGTCGATGTCTGGGAGCTGGATTTTGACTCCAACAGGTGTTGTCTTAGAACGGGGAATGGCTTTGAGTCCGGGGAACGAACGCTCGAACATCGCGACAGTGCGAGCGTCGGTTTCGAGGGTCGTCAGAGGGCTGAGTTTCATGACGTCAGATAGACAGCTGCCGAACATGATGACGTCCCCAATGCCCTGTTCGGAGAAGATCAGGAGACGTTCACGGCTGAGTCGTTGACCGTCCCACACAGGATGATCGAAGGGACGGTGATCGTGTTCCCGTTTGAGGACTCGTTTGGCGTAGCCTTCCCAGCCCTGGACGAAGTCGCCGTGCATGAGACGGGTTTCGCCGAGGGAATATTGCGGCTCGTAATAGCTGGAATCGAGCTGGATCGCGCGACGGTAATGACGCTCGCTACTTTCGACGTCGCCAAACATCTGCAGGACGTTCGCGAGGTTGTTGTGGGCGTCGGGAATATCGTCTTCGAGCGAGAGTGCTTTCTCGTAACAGGCGCGAGCTTCCTGAAACTGCGCGAGCGCCTGATGACAGGCCCCTTTGTTGCTGTAGCAAGTCGCAAACGAGGGGAGCTTGGCGATCACTTTTTCAAACAGCTGGATCGCTTCTTCATACTCTTTCAGGTAGTACAGGCAGCAGCCACGCAGGTGCAGGCCATTGACGTGGTCGGGCTTGATCGTGAGAAAGCGGGCGTACAAATCAGCGGAGGTTTTGTAGTCTTGAAGCTGACAGAGATCGTGGGCATATTCTTCGAGAACGTCCGCGTTATTGGGCTCGAGCGCGAGCGCCTTTTTGAGGAGCAGGACAGCGTCGCTGAGTTTGTTTTGCAGGCGATAGACTTTGGCGAGATTGACCAGCCCGAGGACATGATGGTCGTTGATGGTGATCAGTTTGGAAAGGGCCTGGCTGGCGTCGTCGAGCTTGTTGGCATCACGAAGAATCGAGCCCAGCGAATTCAGGTAGATCGGCTGGTTCGGCACACTGTCGAGAGCTTTGCGGACAAGGCGTTCGGCGTCAGCGTGTTGTTGTTTTGCATAGTGCACCAGACCGAGGAGGTGGAGTGCATCGCCGTGAGTCGGGTCTTGCTTAAGGACTTTGCGGTAGAGGCGTTCGGCGTCGTCGATCTTTCCCTGCTTCTGGAGGGCGAGACCGCGGTCGACGTCCGCGTTCGGTGGAGCCTGTTTTTGAGGCAGGGGAGCGGTCGGGACAGGGGCAACTGGGGCAGGGTGAGTATCCGCCGGGACGTGGCTGTTGAAATGGATTGCCGGCATGAAATGCGGACCGTCCGACGGCTGCGACAGGTTCGAACGGGCAGGCGTTGACTGAGTGGGCTGTTTCATCGCGATCCCTGCGAAGATGGGCAATTTTCACGGAATGTCTGACTCACGGCGCGCACGGTCGCAGAGAATCGGACGTCCTTGTGGTTATCGACGCATCGGGACGTGAGCCTTGCAGTCGATTGGCGTCAAAATCAGAAGAATCGTCAAAGTTTACCCAGTTGCACAGGCGCGCCAGGAAATTCAGGGTCTTGGCACAGCCATTGCGGCCTCCATACTTTCCCTGCTGACTGAGGCGTATAATTCAGAGATTGACAGCTTTTTCTAGCGTGTCGATGTGCCATAATGGCAGAAGAGGTAAAGACATATGAGTGATTACGTTGAACCACTTGGTCCACGGATCCTGATCCGTAAGGACGAAGGACGACATAAAACCCGCGGCGGCATCGTGCTGCCGGATAAGGCGGAGATTCCCACGATCACCGGTCGTGTGGTGGAAATTTCTGTGGAAGTCTTCAACAACGATGAGTTCCCGGTTCGCAAGTACGATAAGGTCCTGTTCAATCCACGCAATGCGATTCCGGTCGACTTCGAGCCGGACAATCTGCTGTACGTCGTGCCGATTGATGACGTTGTGGCGGTCTTCCGACGTAACGGACGCCCTCGTCCGGGGGAACTGAGCGAAGATGAGGAATCCGACGCGGATGGCCTTTCTGAGGATACGTTCCTGGATCAGGAACTGCCGGAATCGGAATACGGCGAGGATGAGACGTAAGTCACGAGGAGCGTATGGATTGAATTCGAAGAAGACTGGAACGCAGAGGGAACAGAGTTGGGCAGAGCTCGCAGAGGAAAACGAAATGACATTCTTGGCGAGCCTGCCATCTACTCAGAACTCTGCGTCCTCTGCTCTCCTCCGCGGGCTCTGCGTTCCAATCTTCGTCTGGCCATGGGTGTGCGATGATTGTTACGTTTGACGTGGCGGTCACGGTTGGGATGGCTTACAGTACGAGCTGGAGCAGGAACGCGATGACGTGTTTTGATGGCTTTAAGTTCTGTCGGATTTTGATGGATAGAGATCGACGATGAAGATTTTGCTCGCGAACCCTCGTGGCTTTTGTGCTGGTGTCAACATGGCCATTCAGTGTCTGGATGAGGCCATCAAGCTGTTCGGCACGAACATCTATGTGTACCACGAGATTGTGCACAACAAGTATGTGGTGGATCGATTTACAAAAGAAGGCGTGACGTTTGTTGATGGGGTTGCTGACGTGCCTGAGGGGTCGATTCTGCTTTATAGTGCTCACGGCGTTTCGCCCGAGATCCGTCAGGCATCTCGCGAGCGGAAGCTGCAGACGATCGATGCGACCTGTCCGTTGGTGACCAAGGTCCACATGGAAGCGATCAAGTTCGCGCGAGAGGGCTTTGACATCATCCTCATCGGTCACGAAGGTCATGATGAAGTCATTGGTACGATGGGCGAAGCGCCGAACAGCATCACGCTGGTCGAGACGCCGGAAGATGTGGAGAATCTGCCGTTCGACCAGACCTCAAAACTGGCGTATCTGACGCAGACAACCTTGAGTGTTGAAGAAGCCAGTCGGGTCATCAATGCCCTCAAACAACGCTTCCCACAGATTCAGGCCCCTCCGAAAGAAGACATCTGTTACGCGACGACGAACCGTCAGCGAGCCGTCGACATGCTCGCCCCGCGGGCCGATCTGGTGATTGTCCTGGGCAGCCAGAACAGTTCGAACAGCCGACGTCTGGCGGAGATTGGATCGACCTTTCATAAGCCCGCCTATCTGATTGATGGGGCACATGAATTGAAGGCGGAATGGTTTGAGGGGGTCAAAACGGTTTTGATCACCGCGGGCGCGAGTGCCCCGGAAATCGTCGTGCAGGAATGTGTCGAGTATCTGAAGACAAACTACGCTGCTGAGGTGGAAGAAGTGGTCACGCGCGAGGAGCATGTGAAATTCCAGCTGCCGCGGGAGTTGAGGGTGTTGCAGGCGGCGCAGGGGTGAACCGGGAGCCTTCTTGGGTGTCATTGAATGCCAAGGAGAAACGCTATGGGTACCTTAGACATTGATGAAAAAACTTTTGAGAGATGGCGACAGCGCGCTCGTACGCTTGGTTTATCTGTTGAAGACTGGCTACACCAACTGGTCAAACCGGATTTACCAAAGACTGCCAGCGAGATGTCGCCGGATGAGTGGATCAATTGGCTGCATGAGTTTGCCAGTCGACACCCGCCAACGGGCTATCCCGTGGATGATAGTCGTGAAAGTATTTACGACTGAAGCGTCTTCCAATAAATGCGCAGATCAAAAGTTTCTGACTTCGCTCGATACGGTTCAAATGTTACCATCGTCAACGCGGCTTCGGTGGATCCCCAAATCGTGTTGAATTGACATCATGACCGATCAGAATGATGAATTGCGTCAGGCGTTGCGGTTGCAGTTGGTGCCGGGGATTGGGCCTCGATTGACGCAGGTTTTGCTGGAGCGGTTTGGGTCGCATGGGGCCGTCTTTGCGGCGTCGAAGGCGGAGCTTTCGGGGGTGGATGGGATTGGGCCGAAGCTGGTGGCCTCGATTCAGGATCGAGGGGTTCTGGATGATGTTGAAGATGAATTGAGACGCTGCGACGAACATGAGGTCGATATCCTGCCGATTGCTTCAGAGGCTTATCCGAGTTCGCTGAAGCAGATTCCCGATCCGCCGCAATTGATGTACGTGAAAGGGACTTTGGAGCCAGGGGAGACGTGCGTTGCGATTGTGGGGTCGAGAAATTGCACGCATTATGGCCTCGCGCAGGCGGAGAAGTTCGCGTACGGGTTGGCGCAGGCGGGGGTGACGGTTGTCAGTGGTCTTGCCCGAGGGATTGATGCGGCGGCTCATCGCGGCGCGTTGAAAGCGGGTGGGAGAACGTTGGCGGTTTGTGCCCCTGGGCTCGGAACAATTTATCCGCCGGAGCATGCGACGCTGGCGGAGCAGGTGACCGGATCGGGAGCGCTGCTGAGTGAGTCGCCGATTATGAGAGCACCGAATCGTGGGTTATTTCCGCAGCGGAATCGGGTGATTTCTGGTTTGTCGTTGGGCGTGTTGATTGTGGAAGCCTCACGGACATCGGGGTCTTTGCACACCGCCAAGCATGCGATCGAGCAGAATCGCGAGGTGTTTGCGATCCCTGGGCGGATTGATGTGAAGGAGTCGGAGGGCTGTCTGGATCTGATTCGCGATGGGGCAGCGCTTGTCCGAAATGTGGATGACGTGCTCGACGTTGTTCAACACCTGGCGGCTCGACGTGGCCGCGGTGAAGAGCCGATTGCACAACCGAGGACGAAGAGTCTGTTTGAGAAGAAGGCGGAGCCAGTTGCTCCTGTAGCGGTGAAAGTCCTTCCTAAGATGAGTGAGGCGGAGCAGACGTTGTTTGCGTTGCTCGATTCGACGCCGTTGCATATCGATGATCTGATTTCACGATCGCGTCTGGATTCCGGGCAGGCACTGGCGAGTCTGACGATGCTGGAGATGAAGCGGGCGGTGAAGCGGTTGCCGGGGAATCAGCTGATTCGAAATGGATGAGGTTGGATTCGTGAGGTATGAGGGAAGATGTCAGCTGCAGGATTCGTTTCTGAGGAAATTCGCTGTACAGACATTTTGGAGTTGAGTCAGAGTGGCCAAGTGAGACAGAATGCGTGAATGTTCGGTTCTGTTCTTTGGGGCGAAATGCGGGTTTGTGTCCATGTCGAAGATGATCGTCGTCGCGTTGCTGCTGGTACTGGGATGGAATTCGATGGCTTCCGCCCAGATGAAGGGGAAGAAGAAGACGACGAAGAGCGACGAGAAAGCAGACGTTGAAGGCAAGGACGAAGAGTTACTGCTCACGCCGAAGTGGCATGTCGCGTTTTTGAATCAGCGCCCCCTGCCGGGGACGATTCCACTGCCTGAGCAGACGCCGTTCAAGGTGCTGGATGATCTGGAGTTTACCGGGCCGTTTGAGAATGATCCGTTTTTGTTGGGACGTGTCAAAGTTGACGGGCAGTGGGCGCTGATCGATGGCTTTCTGGCGCGGAGTGCAGGGCGTAATGCGGCGATCAAAGTGGCGAAAGCGGATCAATTTGAGCTGGAAGGGAAGATCAACGCAGAAGGACTTGGCGGCTGGTTCATGCTGCTCGGGTGGGCCGATGGGAATGGGTATGCAATCTACAACGTCAATTTGAAGACGTCTGGTTCTCCGTGGCATATCTGTGAATTCCGCGGAGGAGAGGGGATTGAATCGACACACCAGGAGACCTCCCGCTATGAGTGCAGGGGGGTGGAGTCGTTTCGTCTGCGGGTCAATGATGATCAGGTCTCGATGAAGATCGAGACGACGATGATCCTCGAGAACTATCCGATGCGAAATTATAATTTGGGCGATGTGATCATCGGGACGTATGATACGAAGTATGGCGCGAAGACATTGAAGATTCAGTCATTACGACTCAGAGCGATTGAAGAGAAATGAGCCGAGTTGAAGCCTGAAGTGTTTCCGATGCATAATGCTGAAATCAGTGCACTACCTGTGTGCTGTTCGTAGGAAAAGTCGTTGGCGTGTGTGCGTCTGAAATCGTACACTGATTCGGTTGCTAATTATTTGCGATGGTCTCCTGCTTCGCCTTTTCCTGCCTTAGTGAAATGCTTATGTCGACCGGTCACGGTTCATTCTCCAGTCACTCTTCCGCCGAAGATTCGCAGTCTCTTGGTGGTGACGAGACGATTCAGCAGAACGTCGATTTTCCGGACGTGCCAGGTTACAACATTGTGCGCCTGCTCGGACGCGGTGCCATGGGGACGGTTTATGAAGCCATCCAGCTGACGCTGATTCGTCCGGTCGCGATGAAAATGCTCTCGCATGCTGATAAGAACGAGCACCTTACGAGGTTTTATTCGGAAGCGGCCGCCGTGGCGAAGATCCAGCATCCGAACATCGTTCAGGTCTATGAGATCAACGAACACCAGGGGAAGCCATTCATCACCTTCGAACTGGTTCTGGGCGGTAGCCTGGATGAGAAGATGAAGGGAA
>SXPC01000059.1 GCA_005778225.1 Planctomyces sp.
ATTCGCTTCCATACCACGACTGACCACAGGCCAGCGGTAGCTGTTCCGCTTTCCGCAAAAAAGACGTGAAAGTGTACGCGTTTGCCTGAACTTCAGAAACCCCGTTTCCGCAGGCGTTTTCACACCTGGCAAACTGCGGTATTCTACAGCATGTTTCCGCTCACATTTCCCGCTCTTCCGCAGGACGTCGCGCTGTCATGTCTGGAAAATATTCTCAACTCTCTTTGGTCCTTCTCGTGGCTGCGATTGTGGGATGCAATCAATCGACACCTCCCCGAATGCCCGATTCCTCTCGCCAGACGACGGAAATGGCGCCCGCCGCCCCACTCCCAGAGTCGGTGACCAAGGAGGTGTCGGTTTCTGAACTTCGTCAAAAGCTCAACGCGAATCAGAATGCGGCCTTTGAGAAACGCAATGGGCAGATTCTCATGGCGAGACTCAGCAACTCCGGCGTCACAGACCTTTCGCCGTTGCAGGGCCTGCCGCTGATTCAGCTGGAACTCGATAACCTCGCCATCAGCGATCTGTCAGCACTCAAAGGAATGCCGCTCAAGAATCTCTATCTGACGAACACGAAGGTCACCGACCTCACTCCCCTCGCCGGCATGAATCTCGATATCCTCTGGCTTGAAGGGACACCGATCAGCGATCTCTCCTCTGCCAAAGACATCACCGTCACGCAGTTCAATCTCAATAGCACGAAGGTGAACTCCATCGAGCCGCTGGCTGGCAAAACTTTTGATACCCTCTGGCTGCCTCACAGCGAAGTCAAAGACCTGTCTCCACTCAAAGACATCAAGCTCGTCAGCCTCGATATCGAAGACACCCCAGTCACTGACCTGACCGCCCTGGCAGGGCATGACGAACTTCTCCGCCTCAACATCGCAGGTGTCCGCGCCAGCGACCTCTCCCCGCTCAAAGACCTGCAAATCGAACGCCTGGTTTTCACGCCTGAACTCTGTCGAGAAAGCTGGGACATTCTCAAAGGAATGAAGTCGATCCAGCAGATCGGCACGAGTCTCGAAAAACTTCAACCACCAGCTCAGTTCTGGAACGACCCACAGTGGGAGAAGTAAGCGTTTGCAAATACTGATCACAGCAGTGCTTCCCCAAATCGATCGTGATCATCCACCCCTCAGCGACCAAGAACCCGTCCCGCAGCCAGCATTGCTCTTGTCCACCATCGCGTCTTGAATTCGGGTTGCACAATCGACTCACGACGTCCCTGGGCAGACAACAGTTCTTCCGCTGCCCTGTACCCGCTGATCACGGCCCCTTCCATCGTGGCTGGCCAGCCGGTCTGTGTCCAATCGCCGGCAAGATAAAGTCCTTTGATCGAGGTCTTCTGCGTGGGCCTGAATCGCTCGGTTGAAGTCAGCGGACTAAAGACCGCCTTGTGTTCCGTGATCACGCGACTGTGCAACAGTGTCGTCGAGTCATCGACACGAAACGCTTCTCGTAGTTCGCGATCCACCAGACCGGCGATCTCGCTTTGCGGCCGTGACAGTAGTTCGCGTGATTGACTGATCACAACCTGATACGCAAACCGACCGGGAGATTTTTCTTCTAAAATCGCAGTCCGATTAAACAGCCACTGACTGACCCGCTCCAATAACACAGCATGACGAAGCGGCGTGATCGGCTGATCGTACCACAGATGCACACTCGAAATCGGAGCCGCTTCGAACTGATGGACATTCGGCACAATTGTTGAAAGGACTTCCTCGCTCAAGACACGATGAATGTTGAACCACGGCACCGCCACAACGATCTGCTTGGCACTGATGAGGTCGCCGCTTCTCAACCGCACCTGTTTCACATGGTTATCAACAACGTCCACCTGCTCCACACCCGACGACATCCGGACGTCGACACCCTTGGCTTTCAGCCAGCCGACGATTCGCTCTCCATAGATCCACCCGAGTGGTTTCTTCGCCAGCCAAATCGGCCATGCATCGACGTGCGAGAGGAAACCATCGACAAAGACTTTACGCCCCGCACGAAAGTCAATCCGCTCCATCGACTCCGACAACGCACTGACCAGCACCGGCTCCCAATAGCCCCGAATCGTTCCAGGAGTTTGATGATGCCTGTCGAGAAACTCCGCAAAATTCTGATAGTCTCGTGGGTTCGCGTGATACAGCGACATCAACCCGCGAGCGAGGACGATCTTGTCTTTCGCAGTCAAAAACTTCGCCCTACCAAACGCGCCCGCGAGGTTGAGCGGAGCGGGCAGAAAGGGATTCGCTGAGATCCTGCTGTGATTTCCAGCCTTATCAACAAACGTCAAGGATGACTCACGGACAAAGCAGTCATCAATTCCCACTCGTTGGCAGAAGTCCAGAAAGTTGACGCAACACCCCATCGCGACGTGCTGACAGTTATCAATCTCCTCGCCTGTCGTCGGATCATTGATTGAAGTGGCCCGCCCCCCCAGACGTGGACGCGACTCCAGCACGACCGCCTTGATCTCCTGCTCTGCCAGCCCAACGGCGCACGCCAGCCCCGCTAGCCCACCCCCGACAATGATGACGTCAGAATCCAAGTTACTCACGTCGTTCTAGGTTTTCGGCGGCGTAGGAAGAATGTCAGCGGGAGTAAACGTCAGGTCTGGTTCGCCGTCGAACTTCATCCTAACTGGGTCATGCTCACCATAGACGAGCCTTTTTTCATATCCAAAGCTTGAAAGGTTTGAGACAGAAACAGGCCCGAAGAAGTGCTCAATCCTGCGATCAACCAGGTTCACAATCCAGTAGTTCGGAATTCCCTGCTCAGCATACACAGACACCTTCAACCCGCAATCACGACGCAGTGACGTATCAGCAACTTCAATCACATGCACGCAACCATGCTTTGTCAGAAACGATTCTTGATGCTCGAGATGTGAACCTTTCACGATCACGATATCTGGCTCGGGCGCATTCTCATCGTCAAGCTCGACCGTCGACTGTGAGATGACGCACCATCGATCCAGGCTCAGATGCCTAAAGAGCAATGAATTGAATCGCATGATGCAGACCCCGTGCGGAAATCCAATCGGCAACATGACTTGAATTTCTCCACGAATCAGTTCCGTTCGGGGATTGTCTTTCAGGATCCCCGCTTCCGCCATCTGAATGTATTCGCGGAAGGTGAAACGCTTCTCGCGACGCTCATCGGTATCGAACTCAGAAAGTCGATTCACAGGGAGAACATCAAGTGAGGAGGGTGTCATGACTGATTCCTTCCAGACGAAAATTTGGGAAGAATTTCAGCAACTGTGAACACTAAATCCGACTCGCCGGGAAAACACATGGTGATAGAATCATGCTCTTTGTGAATGACGCGACACTTGTAGATTTGCTTTGAATCTGGATCCAGGTGATCAGGTTCCGAGTATGCTTCGATTGTTCGATCGATGAGATTCACGATCCAATAATGGCTGATCCCCAGCTTTGCATATAAAGACAGTTTCTTGCCGCGGTCATAGTGCAACGATGATTCAGAAACTTCGATGACGTAAGCACATTCATCAATGGTCGGATATCGTTCATCAAATGCGCCAGGAGTTCCTCGGGCAATGCAAATGTCCGGCTCGGGTGCAATTCCGTTTTCAAATTCAACAGTGACCTGCGAAATAATCGCCCATTGATCACCTGGCAAGTGATCGTGCAATTTGCGGACAAACTTCAGAACACAACGGTGATGCGGATGCCCGACTGGAAGCATAACGTTGATTTGTCCTTCAATCAGTTCCGTTCGCTCGTCCTTCTTGAGAATGCCGCTTTCAGCCATGGCCAAATATTCGGCAAATGTAAAACGGCGCGGAAGTCCCTCGGGCATCTCACTCGGGCAACGAGCGGATACATCATCTCTCAATTGTGCAGAGGTTGTAATCATCGTCGCCTCCCCGACCGCAAAGTCCTCTCAAACCCCAGCCATCTTCGCGTCGATCAATTGATCCAGTTCCGCTTTCAGCTTGGGCAGGATTTCATCGTACCCGAATTTGCCGAGCAGCTCGCCACCCCGCTTCAAGTTGACGAATGTCGGGGCGCACCATAGCCCAAGGTCAGCATCGTCGGTCTCGCCAGGACCATTGACCCGGCACCCCATGACAGCAATCGTCAGCTGGTAATCTTTGGCGTAGGCGGTCATCTCCTTGACCTTCTGGGCCAGTTTGACGAACTCCTGATTCTCGACCCGTGAGCAGCTCGGACAGCTGATGATATTCAGCGTCGGCAGTCCGTAGTCGACGACGCTGCGAACTCGCCCAGCGTAGATGTCGTCAATGATGCCGCGACCGGCTTCGATTTCCTGGTACTTCTCGTCGTTGGGAACGGTCAGCGAGACACGAATCGTATCGCCAATGCCGTGGCCGATGAGTTGCTCGAAAGCGATACGTGTCTTGATGATCCCGTCCGGCGGCATCCCTGCTTCGGTGACACCGAGGTGGAGCGGAACGTCAGGGCGTTGAGCCGCGAATCGCTTGTTGACTTCGATGACGTTCTTGGGATCCGAATCCTTCAGTGAAACAACATAACGCGTGAACCCAATCGAATCGAGCAGTTCGCAGTGATCGAACGCAGATTCCAACATCGGCGAAATCGTATCGTGTGCGTCGAACTTCTCTTTCTTGGCAGGGTCGACCGAGCCACAGTTCACGCCGACGCGGAGTGCACAATCGTTTTGCACAGCAACATCGACGATGTATTTCACTTTATCCTGCCACGGTTTTTCACGCTCGTGGTGATACAAGTGACCCGGGTTGTATCGGATCTTCGCGACCGCCGGAGCAACGATCTCGGCCATCCGATAGTTCTCCTGCAAATCGACTGACAGGTTCGCTTCGACCCGCTTGCTGATCTCAACAAGTGCCTGAGCATCCTGCTTGCTGTCGACAGCGACTCGAATGACGTCGGCTTTCGCAGTCACAAGCTGATTGATCAGATCGACTGTCGCTTCGATGTCTTGAGTATGCGTTGCGGTCATGCTCTGAATGGCAATCGGATGACCACCGCCAATGGTGATACTTCCCACTTGAACGCCGCGTGTCGGGTTACGTTTGATCTGCATGAATAGGGCTTAGGTAGTGGGGCTGAGGGCTTGGGAAAACTTGAGAGACAGGTTGCCTTGGAGATCGTTAACGAACTCGTAACGAACAATGCAGAGGCGCATTAGAAACTCACTACCATCTTCGCACTGATGCGAGGAATCTCGAGTTTCTCTCTGCGACCTCTGCTTCACTCTGTTTTCTCTGCGTTGCAGTCTTATTCAGCATCCAGCGAACGGACTTTGATGTCCTTCAACCAGACCGCCCAGCCGTGGTCCTGAAAGGCGAATCCGCCTTCTTTGGAACGCTCAGCGAACTGCTTTTCGTTCAGATCGACCTGATTGACGACCTCTCCGTTGATCTTAACCGTGATTTGATTGTCAACACAACGGATGTCGTAATGATCCCACTGGCCATCAGGCTTTCCAGCGTCTTTGGTCGGTGGCTTGCTCGGAATAATCCCGCCCGCAGCGTGATCGTTGAACGGCTTATCTTTCGGCCATTTTGAGTTGTTGAAAAGTTGAACTTCGATGTGTTTGCGATCTTCGACTTTCGTCAGGTCGGGAATGTGGAAGTAAAGTCCGCTGTTCTCTTCCCCTTTGAAGTCAAACTGAATCTCGAAGTCTTTCGCCTTCAGATCCTTCAGGACCAGATAATTCTGATAGTTCTTCCAGTGCTTATATTCCTGAGTCGGCATGTGAATCACGCCATCTTTGAGCACCCAGGCTCCTTGAGTCGCCCAGTGTTCGTCGAGCGATTTGCCGACGACTTCTTTCCACTCACCGGCGTGGATCGTAGATGTGACGAAAACAAGACAAAGGAGAGTTAAGAGCGAGCGCATTGTGTAGTCACCTTTCAGTGCGAAGTTCAACGTTTCAGTTTACTGACAAAACTGGCATGCTCAGGAGTTTTGATGCCTTCCTGCAGGCGTTCTATGAGAAGCGTCTCGTTCTGAGAAAACAGGACCTCTGGATCGAGCCAAAGTCCCGGGTAAACCTGACTCTTATAAAACCCGTCAGCAGAATCGACTGACATTTTTTCGTATGTTCCAGATTCACTCAGAACAAACCAGTCCAAGCCGGTCTCGATGGTTCTCCAGACGATGTATTCTTTTACTCCAGCTTTCTCGTAGACACGGCGTTTCAGATTCAAGTCTTTACTCGCAGTGCTCGCCGAAATCTCAACGACCAGCTCAGCCGGTCCATACAACCAGTCGTCTTCGTCAAAGCTAGTGGCACCATACGCCGGATGATCAATGATCATCATCACATCAGGCTCGGGAAGATCCTGCTCACTGAGTTCGATTGTTGACGGAAGAATGACAAGCACACTCGGAGTGGCGCGTCGGTAGGCACCAAGCCAGGAAGCCATAAGATAATGAGGCAGACCATGAGAACGGGCTCGAATTGCAGCTGCGTTCACGTAAACAATCCCTTCAAGGAGTTCAGCATGTTTGATCTCAGGTGAAGCTGCCCAACGTAGGAGAAATTCCTGCTTCGTCAGGCGGTCGCCATTTTCCAGATGTGGAGTGCGAGATAACGCTGTCGACATGCTTCTCACCTCAAACGATTTGATACGATCTCAATCTGTTCCAGCATACTATCATTTTCAACCTTCATTAGGGAATTTCAATGTCTCATCTCACCGACAAACACCTAAAATCGGTCCTCCGAGAAAGCCGCGACGAACGCCGGGATCTGGGATTCGGACATGTCGACAACAAGGTCAATGTCATGAGTGGCTCTCGCTTCGCCTTGGACGCTGGAGGCATGAGATCCGGACAACATCGCTTCAATGCCCAGCGAACAGAATCTCTCGATCACGAAGCTTAATAGTTCCTGTTGTGACATCGTGCTTTCACTCGCAGGTAAAGGCTGTCGAGTTCGTCCTCACTCAATTGAGGATATCGATTTCGCAAACCTGCCTTCATCAGTTTTCGGGTTCGCTCGTTCAATTTGAACACTTGAGCAAGCTTTTCCTGGGCGGTCATGCTTTGCAAAATACGCAGCGTCCGTTGGTGATTGGGGCGAGGCTTCCGCACCGAAAGATCCTCAGGGAAATCAGGGACTGCTGTCATTGAGAGCCTCATCACAAAGCGGAATCGAGAAAGTTGGTCATCGATCTCCAACCGAAGAACACGGACAGAAATGTCCGTGTTCCTACGATTAGGCTTTTTTACGCTGAGTACGAAGCCCGAACCTCGGCTTAGACCTCATCCAACAACTCGACAGCGGCAAACTTCTCCCCTTCGAGCATTGACAGGCTGGCACCGCCGCCGGTGCTGACGTGGGTGACCTGATCGGCAAAGCCAAGTTGCTGAACTGCTGCGGCTGAGTCGCCACCACCAATGATGCTGACGGCGTCGCTGTCGGCAATAGCTTGTGCAACAGTTTTTGTGCCGTGGTCGAATGGCGGCATTTCAAATACCCCCATCGGTCCATTCCACACAACCGTCTTGGCCGATTTCAGCAGTTCTGCGTATTGCTTGGCTGTTTCAGGCCCGATGTCGAGACCTTCGTAGCCGTCTGGAATCTCGCCTGCTTTGACGACGACTTTGTTGCAATCTGGCTTGAACGCGTCCCCGCAGTGGGTATCGACTGGCAGGACCAGTTTATCGCCACCCTTGGCCATCAGTTCTTTGGCGAGTTCAAGTTTGTCTTTCTCAACCCGACTGCCACCGGTTTTGCCACCTTTGGCCATCGAGAAGGTATAAGCCATCGCACCGCCGATGAGGACCTTGTCGCAGATTCCCAGCAGGTTGTTGATGACGTTAATCTTGTCAGAAACTTTCGCACCCCCGAGGATCGCGACGAACGGACGCTCGGGCTTGGCGATGACATCCGCCAGGTATTTGATTTCCTTAGCCACCAGGAATCCGCTGACCTTCGGCTTGCTCCCCATGGCATTCGGCACGCCGACCATCGAGGCTTCCTTGCGGTGACAGGTGCCGAAGGCATCGTTGCAGTAGATGTCGCCGAAACCAGCCAGAGTGTTGACGTAGTTGGCATCGTCACCCTTCTTCTCGCCTTTGTTGAAG